>CALEIS010000037.1 GCA_937877675.1 uncultured Clostridia bacterium
ATGTGATATTGAACATTTCAAATGTGTAGTATGAATATTCAACTTCTCGTTTCCAAGATTTGAGTGCTGTTTCAGCAATACGGAATGCGAAATCTGTTTCGCCTAAATCGAGCATAGTTTTCCATACAAACCATTGATGTGAAAGCCATACATTACCATTCCAATAACCATTTGTGATGTAATATGATGCAGTTTTATCAACAGCCGAAATACCAACAGGGCTGAACATTTCATCATCGCTCTTTAAGTGACCGAGAATTCTGTCACGTTGATTTTCTGTTACTGCACCTGCGATAATTGGGTAAATACCATCCATTGTCTTGTTAAGGTTTTCACCCTGAGCATTTCTGTATTTTTCCTTTGGATTACCATTCTCATCGTGAATAACATATGAGAAATAGCCACATTTTTCGTCCCAAGAATATTTTTGAAGTGCAGTTGATACTCTGTCAATATCCTCAAGATATGTTTCTTTGTCATTTTCCCTACCAAGCATATCTGCACACATATAGAGAATCTTTGCACAACGGATAACCTGAGATGATGAAATAACAGGTGTCATCCATTTCTGCTTTTGCTCTGCATACATAGCCTTCTGTGGTGGCAAATCGTCCATACCACTACAATTATAGAAATAATCAAATGTGGTTGTAAGACCACTATTGAACTTTGTTGTAGTTGAGCCGTTAATCTTACCAGCAAGGAAATCGTAGAACATTTTTACTCGGTCATAATATTTTAAAAGTTCTGTTTTGTCCTTTGCTCGTTTAAGCATTTCAAGATATTGATAAATATGTACAGGCACAGGAGAGCCATGGAGCAAGAATGCCCATTGGTCATTATCTGTTAAGTATGTTTCAAGAATGTAATCTGCAATATGTGGTGCAAACTCAAGCATATCAAGACCGATAAAGCCTGAATCCCAAGTATAGAATGAGTCCCAACGCTTACCTGGAGTATGGTGAACAACATATTCGCCGTTACGATAAAGAGGATAAACTGTATTCTGGAAAACAGTTGCACGGAGAATTCTATTTGAGAATTCGTAAGTTTTACCTGCCTCATTGAGGTCAAACTTTTCAAGGGAATTATATGCTTCTTCATAGATTTTTTCGTATTCCTCTGTTGTTTTATACTCTGTTTCACCGAATGAGAGAACAGCATATTCAATATGCTCTGTATGTGGCTCTACATAAAGAGTATAAACAACTGTATTGTGATAAAAACCTTCGTCACTATGTTTTTCAGAGAATGAGCCTGAAAATGTTTCAAGCATATTCTGGAAGCTTTCGTCAGGCTGTGAAATACGAGCAGTTGGACTGTCTTCAAGGCAACCTGTATTAAAATCACGAAAACGAGTAACATCGTTAAATGTTCTTACATAAAACTTCCCGTCCACACCGTCATATTTATAACTTGCAAGTTTACCAAGGTCACAAGTTTTTGTTTCAATTTCAGGATAGAAATTATGTGTTTTTGATGTTACAGAAACAGTTTCTTCCTTTTCAGTAACACAGATAAAGTCGAATTCAATTCCACCTGTACCACAAGAAACAAGTTCAACATTTTCGTTATTGAATGGAACAGTTAAAATATTAAAATCTGTTGCAGATGGAAATGTAATTTCTTCACCGCTTAATGTCCATACACTTGCCTTATCGTCAGTTGTACGATAACGGATGTTGAGTACTGGCTCTGCAAACGAAGAAATTCCGTCTATTTCGTAAGTTACTCTGTCCCCTGCTTCTTCACCAAGTTTTGAGTATTTAGGAAGAATATAACGGTTGTTATCACGGTCACCAAGACCTTTGTGATATGTAAAACCATCATCAAAGAACTCGCCTTTTTTCATAGCGTCAATTACCTGCTTGTCCCAAGGACGAACAGTGTTGTAATCGTATGACTTATAATCGAGAGCCTTTATGAAGATATTTTTTTCAGGCAAAATTGGAGTTGTTGCATAAACATTTGGGTATTCAATGGCAGAAAAAAGGTTTAAAAGGCAGATTTGAGTAATGTCCGTATTGTTCACAAACTTTGTACGGACAAGAACACTGTCACTATCAAGCTTTGTAAAGGATACATCTGCATAAACCCTATCCTTCCACTCGAGGTCATAACGATATGAATAAAAGGAGTAGTCGGACTTTGCTTCCCATGGGTGAACACCAACAGGAACAGTCACATTTGGAACACGGCTATCGGCATTTTCAACTGCAGGACTTACAACGCAGTCAAAACGGACACCACCCTCTGTTTTGTGGTCAACAATTCGTGAAATACCGCTGTATTTTTTTGAATATGGACCCCAAAAACCTAAGTGTTTATACATTTTTTCTGTTACTTTGCTCATAATGAATACCTCGCATGAAAATATGAAAATATTATACCAAATATTGTGGTGTATTTCAATATGGATGTATAAAATGGCTCCCGAAAAAGGAGCTGAGAAGAAACCGATAAATTCAAATATATTTTGTTAACTCTTGCCTTTGCTTTGCCTTGATTATATGGTTATTGTTTGTTATAATGTGAAAAAGAGGTGTTATTATGGATAAAAAGGTTTACACAAGAGGTTTAGTTGGTCAATACTGGTACAACTTTACCGAGGCACTTGCTATGGTTGCTACTTATCGTCCTGTGCCTAAAAATGTGACTTATTCTAAAATGACTTATGGTAATAAAAAGTTAAATTTCATTAACACATTTTGTCGTAATGATTTAACTAACGAAAAGAAACCATTGTTTCTCTATATTCACGGTGGTGGCTGGATTTCAGGAATTACTGAAATGAGAAATCCATATATCACAAATTGGGCAGAATTGGGTTTTTATTGTGCTTCCATAAGTTACTCCTATGCACCACAAGAGGTTTTCCCTACTCAGATTAAGGAAATTTTCACTGCAATCGATTACATAATTGACCACGCAAAGGGTCTTGGAATTGACACAGAAAATGTAGTAATTGCAGGTGAAAGTGCTGGTGGATACTACATTTCATTTGTAGCTCATTGCCTTTCACACCCTGAAATCCTTGAAAAGTTAGGAATAAAATTCCGAAATGCCGACAAATTTAAGATTAAGGTACTTGTTTCACATTGTGGTTGTTTTAATCCACAACGACTTGTTAATGAAAAGAAAGAGCAATCAAATTTTCCTGATATAAAAATGATGACAAGTACATTTGTTGGTAAAAATCTTGAAGAAACAAGAAAGTTTTTAAATTCCCATGAAGGTCAAATAGTTATTCCACAGATTGATAATACTTTCCCACCAAGTTTTCTTATTTGGGCAACAAAGGACTATTTAAGATATGAAACATTTGATTTAAGTGATGAATTAACAGCACATGGAGTTGTACATAAGACCTATAAAGCAGATGGAAAAATTGCTGCTCACGCATGGTCTATTGCAACAATATTTAAAGAGGCAAAAGATTGTCTTAAAGAAACAATTGATTTTGTACTCCCCTATTTACCTGATTATTTTGCATAGTAAAAAAGGACGATGATTACTCATCGTCCCTTTTTTTAGTCTTCCATAGCAAATACTGCTTCGTCAAGACACATTCTTAATGATTTTGACTTTATAGACCTTGTTATTGATTTAAAGTCCTTTTTATCCTTACAATTTACAATTCGTTTACTTGTGAGAACTTTTTTCATATTATTACCGTTAAGGTGAATAAGGCAATCAAGTGCTCGGTCATTAACTGGCTTATTCTTCTTTGCCACAATACCTGTAAGTGTAATCACGATTTCATCTGCAACACTTACATTGTTAACTGTAAATGTGTTTTTGTTTACATTTACAGGAGTATATAAGCCATTAACCATAACTGTTACTTCATCAAATGATGCAACATCCTTAAACTCAAATGTATAGTTTCTCTGTGCAGGGATACAGCTAATAGCAGTACCACCATTTATAGTGAATTTAATTGTGTCATTTTCTTCAGCTACAGTCATCTTTGTAATTGAATACTCACCTAATTTATACTTACCTGTTTCACCGTCATCTTCATAAAAATCAACAGTATTATTACCACGATAAATGTCAATTTTAAGGTTTTCAGGACATCCCCAACCATTACCCTCATCGAGAGATGTCTGCAAAATTGCACCCTCTTTTGCGAGTACAGGAATAGTGTTGATTGGGCTATTGATAACAACCTTTTGTCCACCTTTATAAATCTTGCCATCAAAGATGTTAGTCCATCTGCCCTCTGGTAACCACATTTTAGTTGAAGCCATCTTTGTCTTTGAATCAATCTTTGTAGTAACAGGTCCAACAAGGAGTTCTGAACCGAAGAAATATTCGTTAGGATATTCAAAACTTTCCTTATTTTCAGGATATGTATAGTACAATGGTTCACAAAGTGCTCTGCCATCTTTAAATGTACGATAGTTCATTGAATAGATATATGGAATCATCTTGTGACGAAGCTGTAAGTACTCTGTACCAAGAGTTTCTGCTTCCCAAGAGAAATTCCAAGGCTCTTTACCAAGAACATCAAAACTTGTTGAGTGAAGTCTTAATATTGGAAGGAAAACTGCAAGTTGTAACCATCGGATATAGAGTTCGTCATCATGCTCACCCATCATATGACCGCCAATGTCATGGCTCCACCAAGTATAACCACAGTTTGCAGCATTTGCTGTGAAATATGGTTGGAAATCAAGAACTTTCCAGTTGATTGCAGTGTCACCTGAGAAACCAAGTGGATAACGATGTGAACCGATTCCTGCATAACGTGAAAGAATCATTGGTCGTCTGTTTTCACGGTCTGTATCAAGGTAATGATAGTGGTTAAGAAGCCACAATGGGTCAAGACCTGCTTTTTTACTCTTTGTACCCTGTTGCCAGTCAATCCACCAGAAATCAACACCCTCATTTTCGTATGGATGATGAAGAATGTCAAAATATGCGTTGATGAATTTCTTATCAGTAAGGTCAAACTGAACAGATTCTTCCTTTGATTTATCCACACCCATAGCATCTGCCATTTCTTCGTACATATCTTCAAATGCACGAACACCATCAGCAGGATGAAGATTAAGAGTAACTTTAAGTCCCATATTGTGAAGCTTTTTGAGGAATGCTTTATAATCAGGGAAAAGCTCAGTATTCCAGCTATATCCTGTCCATCCACTACTTAAAATATTGCTTGACTTATACTTTTTATTAAACTGCTTTTTAAGGTCAACCCAATGCCAGTCCATATCAACAGTTGCGATAGTAAGTGGAATATTACGGTCAGCAAATTCAACCATCAAATCCTCATATTCCTTCTGTGTATATGCTCTGTAACGGCTCCACCAGTTACCCAAAGCATATCTTGGCACAAGTGGTGGCATACCTGTAACTTTATAGAAATTATTAATACCCATTACATAGTTTTTACCATAAGCAAAAACATAGAAATCCTTTGTACCTTTTTCACGGGATGAGAGCATACCATCATCATTCAAAAGAAGAGTTTTACTATCATAGTAAACACTCACACCATCTGTTGAAATGATACCTTCGTTAAGTTCTGTTGGGCCATATGTACCATCAAGAGTTCTTGTTGTACCTTTGAGGTTATTTTCACGTGTATAACTACATTTTTTGCCATCAATAACAACATAGTTGAAACTACCTGAATGGCTATTTATGTAGAATTCTGCATAATTTGTTTTTACACAAAGAATATCAACCTTTGTTTCGTGTGTAAAATCTACCTTACCAAAATTTCTGTACCAAATACTCTGTGAAGGTAAATCTGTAAATTTTCCGTCAGTTGAATACTCAACACGTACAGTTTCAGGAGTCAAAACTGTAACTCTTACATTTTGACTAGTTATAACATTTTCTTCATAAGCCTTGCCATCGGTATTGGCCAAAAGCACTTTATTTAATTCCATAACTTTTCCTCACTTATTTATATTTCTTTAAAGGACAAAGCCTTTGAAATAACTTTAAGATTATTTACTTTGTCAGACACCTGAATTTCCGAGTCTTTAAGTTCATTACAAAGTACTTCATTGTATGCTGAACTGCTAAGTTCACCGTTGACATAGAGTTTTGCGAGTCCGTTGGGTTCACATACAACTGTAATCAAATCACCTTTTTGAATTGAGATGTCCCCAACACTACTCTTATCTCCAAAACTGATTTCACCTAATTGTTTATTAAGTTTTACAGTAAGATTCTGAACAGTTAAAGCATCACCATCATCAGTATTATCAACATTAAACTGAATTGTAAAATCACGAGCAGAAGGAATTTTATTGTCCTCACAGATGAAATTATGGTAGTATTTTCCGGTGAATTCTACACCATTCATATCACCAAAAGCATTCTTAACTGTAAGTGAAACAAATACTTTTTCTACTGGGTTTTCAAATGTGATTTTAAGTGTACTGTAATCCTCTAAAATCTCAATATCTTTGATTTTTTCATTGGATGAAATCAATGAAAGGTCTGTATAAATTCTTTCATCAAAGAACATGAGAAGTTCCTTATCACTCTCGAATCTGCCATAAATTAACTGTGGAACAATTTCTTCCTGAGAAGAGAATTTCATAATTACAACTTCTAATGGTGCTAATTCAATTACAAGTTGGTCACCATAAGAATAAGTTCTCTCGTCCTTATCAGTTGTATATGGATAAATTGAAATTCTTTCCATATCCTTTGCAACTGGGAATGTACCTGTTAGTTTATCCAATGTCAAGGTGAATTTTTTAGTTTCATTTGATGGGTTACGAAGTGATACGATACCTGCAGTTTCTGTCCATGCAGAATATCCATAAACCTCACCTTTTGTTGGTGCACCACCGATAAAACGAGATGTTTTAATAACATCATAGTTATTGCGGATAAAACGAAGAGCATCTGCATTTATACGCCATTTAGCCTTATTAAACATATTGTATGAATAATAAAGTTCCCAGAAAGCAGTACCACGAGTTGTCATCATAAACATATATTTACGGAATTCTTCATCAGTCATTGAAATCTTTGCAGTATTGCCGTAAATAGGGTCGTGGTTATAGATGAATTCATGTGGAAATTGGTAATTTCTTACCACACTGAAATCGTAATATCTTCCATCACGATATGTCAGCACTCTATCCACATCACGGTCACTAAGTTTCTCACCACTGTCAGTTTTGTCAACAAATCCAATATCTCCACTATTCTGAATCCAAAGACTATCTGTCCACTGTAAAAACCAAGGACTTGCATTACAATAACTTGTTTGGTTTATCCACAAATTCTTACCAATAGTTTCTCTTGCAATACGAAGTTTTTTGAAAACCTCAATCCATTTTTCCCACATTTCAGTATATTGATATGTATCGTTATATCCGCCTGTAATGTGACCATGTTTCTTTGATGGACAAGCTCTTAATAAAAATCCATCAAGTTTCCAATAGTTTATATCAAACTTTTTCTGATTATCAAGGTAATACTCGGTAATATTTTTAATATACTCGTGGGATGACACACATACATCTTTTGCTGATTTATTATAGCCACCCTTACCTGCTTTTTCCATATGTTTGCCAAAGGAGGCAGTTTTGTTGTTATATCCACCCCTTGGACCATTCCAAAGCCCAAATTCTGATGAGAATTTCTTGGCTATATTTGATGATGGATACAACTCATTAGGGAATTTTTTATTAAAAGCCCAGAAATCTGCATCCCAATCAACAAATCCATCATCCACAACATAGGAATCAAGTGGTGGTACCATTGTTTTTGAAAGATTATCTTCAATTTCCTTGAATGATTCCATTATGTTTTCATTAGTAATGTCATGCATATGGTCATACCATGAATTATACTGAAAACGAGGTTTAATTTTTCTTGAAATTTCTCTGATATATGTAAGGAAATCCTCACGAATTACTTGTAAATCAAGGCTTCTTGCAGCACCAACAACTGTATTCCATGTTCTGAACGTATGACCACAATTAAGATTTAATTTATCAAAAGTTTTCCCACTGAAGTATCTACAATAAGCAGTATTCCCATCAATATTATTTTCTGATAACGGAAATTCTGAACCTAAAAACAATCCATTGACATACACAGGTTGACCCAATGCTGAATGATATTTTGTAAGGTATGCAGGTTCAATATCTCCTATTGTCCACTGCTGTTCAGGTTTATCAATAAGAATATGTTCACAATCGATATAATCAATTGTCAAAAGATGCTGACTTTCAGGAGCAACAACCATCTCAATATATTTATGCATATAATGATGATTATCTTCTATTTCAACCGTTTCAACAAAGGAAATTTTTGCACCATTAAAAATACAGGGCTTGAAAACAAACTCAACACGATGTTTAAACACATTTACATTTTCAATTTCAAGATTATTTGATGAAAGAAAAGCTGTACTATAACCCAAAAATCGCTTAAGTTTAAATACCACCACAAATTCTGCAGAACCTGGCATAAATTTAATTGATTTTTCTTCAACTGTACGCTTATTAACAATTTCAGTTGTATTTAAACGATTATTCTTTGTTGAAAAACGTCTTTCAATGTAATCGTTACCGATAACAGCTGAATTTTCTTCAAAATATGCATATACCCCAGCCATTATTTATTCTCCTCTGAAAAAAGAATTTTCTCAGTTGCTAATGCTGCGTCCTCGACAATCTTAACACAAGGTCTTTTTTGATAATACTCAGGAGTCCTAGCTTCTGGAACACTTGATTTTTCCACTTCAACAAGGCCTAAAAGTTCCTTGCACACTATTGAATTGTTGGTTTTCTTAAATTCATCAACTATAAGACGAACTTTTTCATAAACTGCTGTTTTGTCTAATTCAGGGTATTTAAGTCCCACAACCATAGCACTACCACTAACCGAACCGCAGACTTCTCGCATTCTGCCAACGCCACCGCCAAGGCCTACTGAAATTGCCAACGCCATTTCTTCTGAAAGTCCTAAATCTGGTGCAAAGGCAACAAAAACAGCCTGTGAACAGTTTTTCCCTTCCATAAAAAGTTCTATTGCTCTATCCGAATACTTTGACATAGCCAAAATTCCCCTCATAATATCATATTTATTAAATGATAACATACTATTTATTCATTTTCAATAAATGCACAAAAAAAATCCCCATTCCTGTTGGAATGAGGATTAATTTATTAGTCTTAAACTTATTTAAGAGTAACTTTTGCGCCAACTTCTTCAAGCTTAGCTTTGATGCTTTCTGCATCTTCCTTAGAAGCAGCTTCTTTAAGTACTTTTGGAGCACCGTCAACAACAGCTTTTGCTTCTGCAAGGCCAAGACCTGTAACTTCACGAACAGCCTTGATAACCTTGATTTTTTCTGCGCCAACTTCTGTAAGTTCAACGTCGAATTCTGTCTTTTCTTCTTCTGCTGCTGCGCCTGCTACTGGAGCTGCTACTGCAACTGCAGCTGCTGCAGATACGCCAAATTCCTCTTCAACTGCTTTAACGAGCTCTGAAAGCTCAAGAACTGTAAGAACTTTAAGTTCTTCAACGATAGCCATAACTTTTTCTGATGCCATGGTATTTTACCTCCAAATTTTAAATCAAATATTTTTTAAGATTATTTTTTAATTATTCAGCAACTGGTGCTGCTTCACCATCTTTGTCAACAATAGCCTGTACTGCACGAGCAAAAGATGCGATAGGTGCGTTGAACGCACTGAGAACTGTAGCGAGCAATACTTCTCTTGAAGGAAGTTTTGCAAGAGCTTCGAGCTTTTCAAGACTGATAACTTCACCATCAAGGTAACCTGTCTTAAGTTTGAAATCTGCGCTCTTATCAGCAAACTTACCAAGAATTCTTGCTGCTGCAACATAGTCATCCTTACTTGTAGCGATAGCTGTTGTTCCCTCAAGGGCGCTACCCATATCAGCAAGGCTTGTTCCGTCGATGGCACGACCGAGAATTGTGTTCTTTACAACTGTGTATTCAACACCTGCTTCACGGAGCTCTTTACGAAGTTTTGTATCGTCTTCAACGCTGATACCTTTGTAGTCAACTACAACACCTGCGATTGAAGCGTCAAGTCTATCTTTAAGAGCAGCCACCTGCTGTTTCTTTAATTCTAAAACCTTCTCGCTTGGCAAACGATTCACCTCCTATTAATTTTATCAAATGCGCTTGCAAGGAGAAAAAAATATGCCTCTTCTGCAAAGACAGAAAAGGCATAGAAACATTTTAATTAAATGCTAATATCCTCGGTAGGCAGTCAAAACTTTTACGCAAAATGCACCTACTGTCTTTGGCAAGCTTTATTATACTAACACAACCCATTGGGTTTGTCAAGTATTTTGTTTTAATTATTCAGCAACTGGAGCAGCTGTGAATTTGTTTGGATTAATCTTAACGCCAGGGCCCATTGTTGATGCAACAGCAACAGACTTAATGTACTGACCTTTTGCAGCAGCTGGCTTAGCTTTAACGATTGCTTCCATAAGTGCTTCAAGGTTTTCCTGGAGCTTTTCAGCGCCGAATGAAACCTTACCGATTGGGCAGTGGATGATGTTTGTCTTATCAAGACGGTATTCAATCTTACCTGCCTTAGCTTCTGTAACAGCCTTAGCAACGTCAGGTGTAACTGTACCAGCTTTTGGGCTTGGCATAAGACCACGAGGACCGAGAACCTTACCAAGACGACCAACAAGACCCATCATGTCAGGGCTAGCAACACAAACGTCGAAATCCATGAAACCTTCCTGGATTTTTGCAACGAGGTCTTCTGCACCTACAACTTCTGCACCTGCTGCTGCAGCTGCGTCAGCCTTGTCACCTTTAGCAAAAACTGCTACTCTAACATTTTTACCTGTACCGTTAGGAAGAACTACAGCGCCTCTAACCTGCTGGTCAGCGTGACGTGAGTCAACACCAAGGCGAACGTGAAGTTCAACTGTTTCATCAAATTTTGCAGTTGCACCTTTAACTGCGATTTCAAGTGCATCTACTGTATCGTAGAGTTTTGTTCTGTCGATAAGCTTTGCGCTTTCAACATATTTCTTACCATGTTTCATAATTCAAAATTCCTCCAAAATAGTGGTTAATCGGATTCTGATTTTTCCTCCCACAAGGAGAATCAGTCAACTACAACAACGCCCATGCTACGTGCTGTACCAGCAATCATGCTCATTGCAGTTTCTACTGTTGCAGCATTAAGGTCAGGCATTTTCTGCTCTGCGATTTTTCTAATCTGTTCTTTAGTGATTTTTGCTACCTTTGTTCTGTTAGGCACACCTGAACCACTCTCGATACCGCAAGCTTTCTTAATAAGAACAGCTGCAGGAGGAGTCTTTGTTACGAATGTAAATGTACGGTCTGCGTAAACTGTGATAACAACTGGGATAATAAGACCCATGTCGTTCTTTGTACGTTCATTGAATTCCTTTGTGAACGCCATAATATTAACACCGTGCTGACCAAGTGCAGGTCCAACAGGTGGTGCTGGTGTTGCTTTACCAGCAGGGATTTGAAGCTTAATAAAGCCTACTACTTTCTGAGCCATTTTTAGCACCTCCAAAATTCGTGGTATGGCGGAACGGACAGCTCTTCCATTCCTCCCACGACGCCTTTAACATGAAAAGCGTCATAAAAAGCGTATTTTACGCTAATTACCAAATTAATAAAAAATTAGTCTTCGACCTTTTCTACCTGGTCGAGTTCAAGGTCAACCGGTGTTTCACGACCGAGCATTGAAATAACAACACAAACTGTGTTATTGTCAACATCAAGCTCACGAACTGTACCGATGATGCCTTCAAATGCACCGTCGATAATAGAAACCATATCGCCAACCTCATAGTCAATCTTAATGACTTTCTTTTCAACACCCATAGCATAAACCTCAGCCTCTGTAAGAGGAACTGGTTTGCTTTCTGGGCCAACGAAACCTGTTACACCACGTGTGTTACGGATAACGTACCAAGTATCGTCTGTCATTTCAAGGTCACCTGTTTCTTCATCTTCAAAAACTGCAACCTTAACCATTACATAACCGGGGAAGATTTTTCTCTCTACCTCTTTTTTTACGATAATTCTTTCGCCTGTTTCCTTATCTTCTGATTCCTTGCTTTCAACAACGATTTCAGTAGGAACTTTAACCTCAAGAATTAAATCGTGCATTTTACGGTTTTCAACAACTTTTTCAATATTTGTTGCTACTTTGTTCTCATAACCTGAATAAGTATGCACTACATACCATTTGGAGATTTCTGACATAACTTAAATCTCCTTTCGATTACTTCATCATGAACAAGCTAATCATTTGTTGTACTGTAACAGCAGCCTGTTGTGCTTCACGCTCATTTGCAAGCTTAACAAGAGCATCGATAATTGCTGAAAGACCTGTGTCAATTCCGAGGATAACAAGTCCAACTATCGCAACGATTACAATAACAACGATTGAATGGTTGAAAACGGTTTTGCCTGTTGGCCATGTAACCTTTTTCCACTCACCCTTAAAGTCTTTAAAGAACTTCTTGACTTTAGAACCCTTCTTCTCCTTTTTCTTTACAGGAGCTTTCTTTTCGTTCTTGTCCTTCTTAGTTACCTCAGTAGTGGTCTTTTCTTTTTTGTCAGACATTTCACTTACCTCCGGATTACTTTGTTTCCCTATGAAGAGTGTGTTTCTTGCAGAATCTGCAGTACTTATTCATCTCGATTCTGTCGGGAGTGTTCTTCTTGTTTTTCTTTGTGTTGTAGTTGCGCTGTTTGCACTCTGTACAAGCTAATGTGATTTTTACTCTCATTTTTTCGGCACCTCCGTTAATACATCACCTGAAAAATCAGCAGGTGAATTAAAGCCTTCCTCATAAAAAAAGGCACAAAAAATAAGCCTCTTCCTCGAGGTACTTGGTATTGTAACACACGAGTCAAGGCTTGTCAAGTATTTGTTTTACATTTTTACAATTATTTTCAAGGTGGAGTTTCCCCCACCCTGAACATTACATCATACCAGTTATGTCAATTCCAGTTGGTTTCTTAATCTTTGAAGTATCTGCTTTATTAGACATACCTTTTATTTCAAGAATTGTATATTCCTTTTCAGAATAGATTTCTTCAATTCTTACCAAGCTGCCATTTGCGTCATAATAGTATTTATGAGTATCTCCTTCATAATCATATACATCACAAGTATATTTTGTACCATTAATTGTTACAGTACCTGATTCAACGAAAACAAACTTATTAATTGTTTCATCGCTGAATGTACCTGTTCCAAAATCATCCCCAATATTTTCACCATCATCAAGAACGTAATAAACCTTCATTGAAGGAATGTAACAGTATGTTGTACCACTCATATGAATAACGCTGGCTTTCATCGCCTTACCCTTTTCATATGGCACCTCAGCCTCAATGTAGAAGTCAGAATTACTTCTTACATAAAGAAGTGGAAATTCTGTTGCGCTTCCATCCATCTGTTTCATTGTTCCTCTAATTGTATATTGATTTGATTTGAGCAATTCAGCATATGCCTTAATTCGATTTTCTGCTTCTGTTTTTGCCGATGAATTTGTATCTGTAACTATCTCACTTTCAACAAGGTCATCAGTCATTTCCAATTGCTGTTCTTCAGACTCGATAAATTCAGCTTCTGGAATAACCTCATCCTCTGATACAACCTGTTTGTTACCTTCTTCGTCCTCATAATACATATTGCCATCTGCATCCACAAACACATCATGTGGAATACCATTTGAATCAATATATGTACCCTTTGGAGGTAAGTTTTCTGTTACAGTTTTTTCAACATTACATGCCACGCAACCAATGGCAATTACAAGCACCATTATAATAGCAATTATTTTTTTCATTGTTTTGCTCCTCTGTGTTAATCTTCGTATAATTATACTCTATTTCAACTTCATAAACAAGTACAATTTTGAAAAACTTTTTTGCAGCATAGCAAAATTTACCATTACTAAAATAATTAAACCTTATAATAGACTTTTACACGCCATTAAAATTTTACAGTTCTTATTGAACTGTTTTAATTAATATAGTATAATAATACAATAACAACAGATGTATTTAATTTGAAAAAGGAGTTGATTCTTATGGCAGGTATCGTTGAATATTCCCTTGTGAATGCTCATAAGGACTTTAACGCCTTGCCTTTCACAAAGGTTGATGGACTTATTTTCGCACAGTTGGCTTATCTTGAGTTTGACACATTTGTACCTGACAGAAAACTGTTTGTGAGAGGTATCACTTTCTCAAAAATTTGTGAACAAGAGGATTTCGATAGTCTTTTCCCTATTGAAAAAACAGCAAGAAAAAATCTTTTGTTGTTTAACTCTCTTGCATATAGCAGAAGATATGGAAAAATCAAAATAAACTATCACGAAAACATTTTTGATAGTGAAGAAAGAATTCAATTTTCTGCAACAACCTTTATTTTACCTAACGGAGATGCTTGTGTTTCTTTCAGAGGCACGGATTCCACTATTACAGGTTGGCGTGAAAACTTTAATATGCTTTATAACGATACTGTACCTGCACAGATTTTAGCAGTTAAGTATCTTAATAAGGTAGCAAGAAAAATCAAGGGAAATATAACTGTTGTTGGACATTCAAAGGGTGGAAATCTTGCGATTTATGCAAGTACCATGTGTTCTGCAAAGACTAAAGAGAAAATCGTCGAAATTCAAAGTTTCGACAGCCCAGGATTTTCAGAAGATTTCGTTGAATCGAAGAAATATCTTGAAACTGAAAGTAAGATTATCAAATTTGTTCCTGAAGATTCAATGATTGGTATGCTACTTACTGACACTGCATCATATCGCATTGTTAAAAGTGATGGTGAAGGAATTCAGCAACACGACCCATTTTTATGGATTGTTCAGGATAATGACTTTGTTACTGGAGAGAGAATTCACCGAAAAGCTAAATTTTTAAACAGCACATTCAGAGAATGGGTTAATAATTTTACACCTGAACAACGAGAACTTTTTGTGGATGCTATGTTTGATATTGTAGAAGCAACCAATGTTCAAAAATCAGAAAGTTTTATTGAATGGACCGAAAATATAAAAGGAAATACATCCTTAATTCTCGATTCATTTAAAGATTTGGAACCCGAAACAAGAAGTTTTATGTTGAAGGTATTGAGAAATGTCTTCCCTTCTGCTACGGATAGTGTACTTACAAAACCTAAGAGTATTATTAAAAATACTTGGGGTAAAATCAAGTCAAAAAGGATTGACGTAGAAGATAATTCTACTGAATCATAAATAAAATGTCAGTTCGAAACCATCCTGACAAAAATCAAAACTATGGAGTGATAAAAATGAATAAGAAAAGGACTATGTTTATAGTCGAATCGGCAGTTATTGCCGCACTTTATGCAGGGCTTACCTATGCTGCAAGTATGCTAAATCTGGCTTATGGTAGTATTCAGTTCAGATTTTCTGAAGCCTTGACAATACTTGCTTGTCTTACACCCTCTGCTATTCCCGGACTTACAATCGGATGTTTTTTAGGTAATATTACAAGTCCTTATGGACTTATTGATATTATCTGTGGCACGATTGCAACATTACTTGCGGCGATTTTGTCTTACGCTACAAGAAAAGTAACAATCAAGAAGATGCCTTTACTGTCCCCTATTTTTCCTGTGCTTACAAATGCTGTAATCGTGGGAATCGAAATTACATTATTTATGCCGGAAGGCTTTAAAATGTACGCATTCTTAATAAATGCTATGCAGATAGCAATAGGACAACTTGTAATGTGCTACGGACTTGGATTACCATTATATAATGTAATCAAAAAGACAAAAATTTATAAGAAGATATAAAAACAGCGTGATAGCCTTTCGGTTATCACGCTTAATTATTAAACAAAAATAAATTTGTAAAGATTTATAAAATGAATTGCTGCACCTATGATTACAAATATATGGAATATTGTGTGAAAATACTTTTTCTTTGCTCCGATTGCGAAAAGAATAAGTCCTACAATATAAGCACCGTTACCTGCAAGGACATATTTTACTCCCACAGGGTCAACTTTATCTCCTATTACAAAAAGGGATGAAAATGCACAAAATCCGATTACGATATAAAGTACCATTCTTATTGCTTTTGTTTTGCTGAATGATGTTAATGTCAGTATAATTGAAATTACTGTTGCTACAAGGCAGATTAAAAACAATGCCCATCCAAGTGTGAAATTTATTTCAGCAACGGACAAAAGCATATATGGTGTAATTGTACCCATTAGCATAAAGTAAATTGCAGTATAATCCACCACTCGCATCATTTTTTTAGCATTACTGAGTGGCAATCCGTGATAAATGGATGAGCAGACGAAAACTATTAACATTGAAAAGCAATAGACAAGTCCAATTGCAAGATAATCCCATCTATGGAGAGATATTGAGCGTTCAATACACAAAAAAGATGCTACAAGTGTAAGAATTGCACCAAAAATATGGGTTAAGGAGTTTAAAATTTCTTCTGTTTTTGTGTATTTGACAAATTCTATTGAATCAAGATTTTTCATCCTGTCACCACCTTACTTATACATATTATATTACAAAAAATAAGGACAAATCAACTGATTTGCCCTTAATTTTTTATTTCTTTTTCTTGCCGAAGAAACTCTTTTTACTATCACCGAGTCCGTCTTCAACATTGAACTCAATAGCAAGTTGTTTAATTAATTCACTCTGCTTATCGGTAAGTTTCTTTGGAATATCAACCACGATGCGAACAAGTTGGTCACCCTTACCCATTCGTCCCTGAATACCACGACCACGAAGTTTGAAAACATCCCCTGGTTGTGTACCTGCTGGAACAGAATATTCAACCTTACCGTCAAGTGTTGGCACCTGAATTGTACAACCTAATGCAACCTGCATAAATGAAAGATGAACATCACACCACACATTATATCCATCACGTTCAAAAATAGGATGTGGACGAACATTAACTACGATATTAAGGTCACCTGCAGGGCCACCATTTACACCCTTATTACCCTGTCCACGGACTGTAAGAATCTGACGGTCATCAACACCTGCAGGAATATTGATGTCAAGCTTTGCACTCTTACGTACACGACCTGCACCATTACATTTCTTACAAGGATTGTCGATAATTGTACCTTTACCATTACAACGGCTACAAGGCTTTGCAGACTGAATAACACCAAAAGGTGTTCTCTGTTGTACAGTTACCTGACCACGACCATTACATTCAGGACAAGTTTTTGGTGAATGACCACTCTGACAACCATTTCCGTGACATTCGTCACAAGTTTCAATTCGCATTGTATCTATTGAACGAGCACAGCCTTTTGCTGCCTCTTCAAAAGAAATAGTAATACTTGCTTGTGTGTCACTACCACGCTGTGGGGCATTTGGATTTGAACGACCGCCACCAAAGCCACCAAAGCCATTACCAAATATTGAGCCAAAAATGTCGCCAAGGTCAAAATCCATTCCACCAAAGCCACCACCGTAGCCACCAGCACCTGCACCATAGTTAGGGTCAACACCTGCGTGGCCGAATTGGTCATATCTTGCTTTTTTCTCGCTATCGGAAAGAATTTCGTAGGCTTCATTTGCCTCTTTAAATTTTTCTTCTGCTTCTTTATTATTAGGATTCAAGTCGGGGTGATATTTTTTTGCAGCCTTACGATAAGCCTTTTTAATTTCATCATCGGACGCTGATTTATCAACACCCAACACCTCATAATAATCTCTTTTTTCTGCCATAAGTATCTCCAAATAATACGGATTCACGGACAGCCCTTTTACGGACTGTCCGTATTATTTTAATAATTATTCAACATCCTTGAAGTCTGCATCATAGTAGCCATCGCTATTTGGTGCAGCACCTGCATTAGGGTCATAACCTGCACCTGGGTTTGCACCACCCTGAGCAGCCTGAGCCTGTTTGTAGAGTTCTTCAGAAATCTTGTAGAAAGCCTGTGTAAGTTCTTCCTGCTTTGACTTGATGAGTTCTACATCTTCACCCTTGAGTGCTTCTTTAAGAGCATCGAGTTTAGCCTGAATGTCAGCCTTATCGTTTGCAGGAATCTTGTCGCCTTCATCAGCGAGGATTTTTTCTACCTGATATACCATCTGGTCAGCAGCATTTCTTGTATCAACTGCTTCCTTACGTTTCTTATCTTCTTCTGCAAATCTTTCTGCATCCTGAACTGCTTTTTCAATATCTTCTTTTGACATATTTGTTGAAGATGTGATTGAAATTGACTGTTCCTTGTTTGTGCCAAGGTCTTTTGCTGAAACGTTAACGATACCGTTAGCGTCGATGTCAAATGTTACTTCAATCTGTGGCACACCAC
>CALEIS010000038.1 GCA_937877675.1 uncultured Clostridia bacterium
CACAGAGAGTTCCAGTTCCAACAGGTTCAACAACAATCCTTACAGCTGTTGTTAAGGGTGCTGACGTTACTAAAGAAGGCATCAACGCTGCTATGAAGGCTGCTGCATCAGAAAGCTTCGGCTACAATGAAGACGAAATCGTTTCTTCAGACGTTATCGGTATGAAATACGGTTCACTCTTCGATGCAACACAGACAATGGTTGCTAAGATTGCTGATGACCTCTATGAAGTACAGGTTGTTTCTTGGTATGACAACGAAAACAGCTACACATCACAGATGGTTAGAACAATCAAATACTTCGCAGAACTTTAATTCTAAAAAGTATATAAAAATTAGAGCAGGTGTAAAAACCTGCTCTTTTTGTTTTGTTTGTTATGTTTATTTTTTCATCTGGTCGAGAGTTTTGTGGAAGGATGGTAAGAATTCCTGTGCGAAAATCTGCACTTCTTCTAACTCGTTTTTCTCGATAGCCTTTAAAAGCTTTTCTTCGGCTTCGCAGAATTCTCCGTTTCCTGCTTTTCTTTCTTCGACACATTTTAAATATCCGCTGATTTTGTCGGCAGCTTTAACAAGTTTCCACAATTCCTTATCTTCGTTCTTCTTTTTGAAAAGTGATTCATAAGATGGAAGTAAATCTTCAGGTAACATTGAAAGTAGCTGTTTGGATGCATTCTTTTCAACTGCCTTATATGCTTCTTTTGTTTCTTTACTGTAATATTTTACAGGAGTTGGTAAGTCGCCTGTGATAATTTCAGGTGTATCGTGGTAAAGACCTAAAAGAGATGCTCTTTCGCAGTTGTAATTTTTGCCCAATCTTTCGTTGCCGATAACTGCAAGGGCATAACAGAGCTGAGCAACCTCGGCAGAATGTTCACTTAAAGTTTCATATCTTGTGTTTCGCATCAACGCCCAACGATTTATGTATTTGGTACGGGATGTGAATGCAAAAAAGTCATTTTTCCCCATTAGATGTCCTCTTCCTTAAAGCTGATTTTAAGTTCGTCACGGTTCATCTTAACCTTTGTGTACCTAACACCTGCAGCATCAAACATTCTGCGTGATTCACGATTATTAAGGCTATCCTTGTATTTATCTGAAAGGAACATAACCTCTTTGATTCCACTTTGGATAATTGCCTTTGCACATTCGTTACAAGGGAAGAGTGCTACATAGATTTTACAACCCTTTAAGTTTCTGCCACCGTTGTTGAGAATTGCATTAAGCTCAGCGTGACAAACATAAGGATATTTTGTGTCGTATTCGTCGCCAGTTCTGTCCCATGGAAATTCGTCGTCATCACAACCGTGAGGGAAACCATTGTAACCTACTGACATAATTTTGTTGTTGTCGTCAACAATACAAGCGCCAACCTGTGTGCTTGGGTCTTTACTTCTTCTTGCAGAAAGAAGCGCAATACCCATAAAATATTCGTCCCAACTGATGTAATCTTCTCTTTTAGCCATTTTTATTCACCCTTAATCCTTTTCCAATATTCTTTTGCCATTTGTTCGGTTTTGTTGTCACCGAATTCATAATATTTTTTATTTTTCAAAGCATCTGGCAGGTATTGTTGTTTCACCCAACGGTTAGGATAGTCGTGGGGATAGAGGTAATTCTGTCCTTTGACTGTCGCATCTTCACCGTCATAATGCTTGTTTTGTAACTGTCGTGGAATTTTACCGTAATTTCCTTTTCTGACATCGTCAAGAGCAGCAAAAATTCCGTCGTGTGCTGTGTTTGATTTAGGACTTGTTGCAACGAGGACTACTGCGTCAGCAAGTGGAATTGCAGCCTCAGGCATACCCACCTGCATTGCAATATCACAAGCAGATTTTACGATTGGCATAATCTGTGGATAAGCAAGTCCAACGTCTTCACTTGCACAAATAAGTAGTCTGCGAATTGCCGAAACCATATCTCCTGCTTCAAGTAGTCTTGCAAGATAATGAAGTGCAGCATCTGGGTCACTACCTCGCATACTCTTTTGATAAGCCGAAAGAATATCGTAATGCTCGTCACCGAATTTATCGTAACGGAATGTATTTTTCATTGTAAGACTACCTGTATTTTCAAGGGTAATCATTCTTTTTCCGTCAACTATACTTGCAGAAAGCACACAAAGCTCCACAAAATTCAAGGACTTTCGAACATCACCACCACAAGCAGTTGCAATATGCTCAAAAACTCCATCTTCAATGTCGAGTGGAATTCCTGTTTCTTCTTCTAAGAATGTAAAACCACGCTTGATATTTGGAACAATGTCTTCGGGAGTAACTGATTTGAATTCAAAAACAGTACAACGAGAAAGCACCGCTGAGTAAATATAAAAATACGGATTTTCCGTTGTGGACGCAATCAGTGTAATCTGACCACTCTCTATGTATTCAAGCAAACTTTGTTGTTGCTTTTTGTTGAAATACTGAATTTCGTCAAGATAGAGTAAAATTCCGTTTGGAGCAGCAAATGTATCAAGCTCACTAACGATTGCTTTAATGTCGGCTGTACTTGCATTTGTACCGTTAATATGGTGAAGTTTGCGATTTGTATTTTTCGCAATAATTCTTGCAAGTGTGGTTTTACCCGTGCCTGACGGACCGTAAAATATTAAATTTGGAAGATAGCCTGACTCAACAATGTTGCGTAAAGGCATATTTTCACCTAAAAGGTGACGTTGTCCCACCATGTCGTCAATGGTCTGGGGACGAAGTCTGTCAGCTAATGGGGTTGACATAATCTCACTTCACTATATCTAAAATTTCTTCTGCTGTATCCACAATATATTCGGCATTATACTCTTTAAAATCTTCGATAGTGCCGAAACCATAAGTCACTGCAACACAAGGAATACCAACTGTGTGTGCACCCTCAATGTCAAATTTGGTATCTCCAACCATAAGAGTTTCTTCCATGGTTGCACCAATATTTTTCATAGCATTTTCTATAACTGTTGCTTTGCTTTCACTTGTGTTATCAAATTCTGTGCCACCAAGGAAATCAAAGTATTTTTTTATGTTGAGATTTTCACAAATCTGGTCAACAAAATGTAAAGGCTTTGAGGATGCAGTTGCAAGGATATAACCTTGTTCTTTAAGTGCCTTTAATGTGTCAGCAACACCGTCATAAAGTTTGCTTTCAAGATAACCGATTTTTCTGTATCTCTCACGGTATTTGTCCGTCATTTCCCAAGCGTGTTTGTCATCAAAGCCACAAAAAACAGTGAAACTGTGATAGAGTGGTGGACCGATAAATTTTCTTAATAAATCAAGGGATGGAGTGCCGTGGTCATAGCTTTCAAAAGCGTAGGTAAGGCTTTTGAAAATTCCCTCTGATGAATCGGTTAATGTACCGTCAAAATCAAATAAAATATATTTATAATTACTCATGGATTATGATTTCATACTCCTTGTACCAATCTTTTCCTGTCTGGAGAGAATTGCTCCATTCTCTTTCTGTAATATCACCGTTGAAATCTTCACCGTCACAACGACCATACCAAGGCTCAATGCAGACGAAAGGTGCATTTTTCTTTGTTGGTGACCAAATGCCGAAAAGAGGAGCATCAAATTTCATTGTAAGGTAGTTTTTACCATTATCAACAAGTGAAACTTCAGTTACATTACTGTTTTCAATTATGAGTGCATCCTTGTCGAATATATTGTCGTGAAGAACAAAACTGTTTTCAACATCATATTTTTTTGGTGTATAAAGTCCGTCAGTATTAACAAGGCTATATTTAAGGTTATCACCATTCATTGTAAGCACAGTTTTGCTCTTTTCACAATAAAAAGCAGGGTGAGCACCGATTGAAAAGTGAATTGTTTTATCATCAATATTTTCTACTTTCCAGCCTACAATGATTGTATCATTTTTAAGTTCAAATGAACAGATAAGACGGAAATTAAAAGGATATTTTGTAAGGGTTTCTTCACTACTTGTCAACTCAAAAGTGAGTTTGTTTTCACTTTCTTCAATGAGAGTGAATTCGCTATCCCTTGCAAAACCATGTTGACCAAGGAAATATTCCTGTCCATTATATGTAGTTTTTCCGTTTTTGTATTTGCCAACAACGGGGAAAAGCACAGGACTTTTTCTACCCCAGAATTCGGGGTCGCCTTGCCAAAGCATTTCTTTATTTTCTTTTTTGTTAAAAATAGAAGACAATTCAGCTCCGTGAGTGTCGATTGCTATTTTTAAGAATTCATTCTCTAAATTATAAAGCATAAATAAACTCCTTTAGAATTGAGCTCCAATATGGAAAAATTAAGATGGATGTATTTTTAATAAATAATATTCTTTATTATTATTCTTTTTATTTATTGGTTTCACATTATGAAACGGTCGATTTCACATTATGAAGTAGTCGATTTCACATTATGAAATGGTCGATTTCACATTATGAAGTAGTCGATTTCACATTATGAAGTGGTCGATTTCACATTATGAAGTAGTCGATTTCACATTATGAAATGGTCGATTTCACATTATGAAGTAGTCGATTTCACATTATGAAGTGGTCGATTTCACATTATGAAGTAGTCGATTTCACATTATGAAATGGTCGATTTCA
>CALEIS010000039.1 GCA_937877675.1 uncultured Clostridia bacterium
AATTTCCATTGTGAAAGCACAATACATAGACATAACTATGTTAAAACAGGCGAATGTGTAGCGGAATTCTGTGATGAAGAAGGTTACACAACATACACTTGTGAATGTGGTCATTCTTACAATGGAGATTATGTTAAAGCAACAGAGCATAACTATGATAATGGTGTTGTAACAACAAATCCAACTTGTACCGCTGATGGTGTTAAAACATTTACTTGCTCAAAATGTGGTGGTACATATACAGAGGCAGTTACAAAAACAGGTCATAGTTATGATGATGGTGTTGTAACAAAAGACCCAACATGTACCGCTGATGGTGTTAAAACATTCACTTGTTCAAATTGTGGCGATAAATATACAGAATCAGTTGATAAGGATTCAAGTCACAATTATGAATTAGTCGTAAATACATCACCAAGTGAAACAGAATGTGTTAAGAAATATAAATGTACAAATTGTGGAGATACATATTCTAAATCAGTTGGTTCATCAGGTCACACTAAGATTGCTGTTCCAGAAGTTGCTCCAACAGAAACAAAATATGGTCTTACAGCAGGTGTAGTTTGTTCATATTGTGGTGGAGTGTTTGTGAAACAGGAAATTATCCCTGCACTCGGCACAAATGATGACCCTTCTGTAATTGTTTCTGGTACTTGTGGTACTAGCGTTAATTGGACTTATAATAAAGAAACATACACTTTGACTATTTCAGGTACAGGTGCGATGAATAGATATAAATCTACACAGTCAACTCCATGGGATGGTTATAAGAGTGATATTAAATCAATCATTATAGAAGAAGGCGTTACCACAATTGGTAACTATGCATTCAAATATTGCACAAGCCTTATGTATATATCAATTCCTGATACTTTAACACAAATTGGTTCTAATGCATTTTTAGGATGTTCATCATTAAGAAGTGTAACTATGTCAGACGCAGTAGATACAGTTACAAGTAGTGCATTTAAAAATTGTACAAGTCTTATAAGTGTAAGATTGAGCAATAACATTTCATATATTGAAGACAGTTTGTTTGAGGGATGCTCTTCTCTTATCCATGTTACAGTTCCTGATAGTGTATATTACATAAATGCTAATGCATTTGCTGATTGTAAAAAACTCAAAAGTGTAACTATTGGTGCAAACACAATAATTGTTTATGCTAATGCTTTCAAAAACTGTAATTCTCTTACAACTGTTCATTATGTAGGTACAGAAGAACAATGGAATGCGATTTCTATTGTTGAAACAGGAAATGCTCCATTTACAGGTGCAAATATTCATTACAACAGCACAAATGATAATGACGTAGAAGGACATAAACATAACTATACAGTCACAGAAAGTAAGCCAAGCTGTACAGAAGCTGGATATACAAAATTTGTATGTGATTGTGGAGATGAATACATAGAAAATTATCCCGCTCACGGTCACTTGTTTGTAGAAATTCCTGTGGTTCTTCCAACATCCACAAGTGAAGGGTTTACAGGTGGCGAAAAATGTTCATATTGTGATATGGTAACAGTTGAGCCGATGATGGTACCAAAAATTAATGACGGTGTAATAGCAGGCGAAGCAGGCAGAGATATTATCTGGACATTTGATTCAGAAACTATGACATTAGAATTCTTCGGCAAAGGTGCAATGCCTGATTACGACCCTACAAAAGAAATTGATAATGTGCCTGATGAATGTCCTTGGCCAACTTACAGCGGTATGAGATATATTGTTGTGCACGAGGGAATAACTAAGGTTGGAATGTGTTCTTTTTATGGTATGAGAGCACTTTCAAGAATATCATTACCATCAACTTTAATATTTGTCAGTAGGGCGGCCTTTTATAATTGCGGATATATTGATGTTGTTTATGCAGGTACAGAGGAAGATTGGAACAATAAGGTAACTGTCTACAATTCAGGAAACAACAGTTTGAATAGTGCTACATTCTATTACTCAGATTACGATGGTGTACTTGATTCAGGTACACACGGTGATAATATCACTTGGGTTTATGATGGTTTAACTTATACACTTATAATTTCCGGTACAGGTCCAATGAAAGTTATTAGTGGTCCTCTTGAAGATTATCCATGGGATGATTATAAAAATGTTATTGAAACCATTATAATAGAGGAAGGCGTAACAACAATTGCAGCCAATGCATTTTGGCAGTTTACCTTCACAAAAATTACATTACCGAACACTTTGACAACAATTGGTTCTGGAGCATTTTTTGATTGTAATGATTTTGAGAGCATCACTTTCCCTGCGAGCTTAACAGAAATTAAAAATCGTGCATTTTATTCTGCTGATGGTATTAGTGATATTTACTATTTGGGTACAGAAGAGCAGTGGAAGAATAATGTAAATAAATCAGGACTTTCTTATTATGAAGATTCTTGGTGGCCAATAACATATCATTTCACTGATTCTACAGAAATAAGAGATAATCATTTCTATCTTAAAGGAGAAATGCAAAAAGCATATCAACTTATTGAACTTAATGGTGATTTCTACTTCATCGGTGACCGCCATGAAATCGTTAGAAATAAGAAGGTGTATCTCAGTGAAGCAAGAATAAATGGTCTTACTTATGAAGACGGTACACCAATTACTCCAGGTTACTACGACTTTGACGAAGATGGTAAAATGGTAATTCTCAATGGTCTTGTTGGTGATAAGATTTATGTAAATAATACTATGTTGAAGGCGTATCAGCTTGTTAGAATTAATCGCAACATCTACTTCATCGGCGACCGTCATGAAATCGTTAAGAATAAGCAAGTTTATCTTAGTGAATCAAGAATCAATGGTGTTACATATGCAAATGGCACACCAATCGTAGAAGGTTATTATGAGTTTGATGAAAACGGTAAAATGATAATGCGCGATGGCATTGTTGGTAACTACATCTATAAAAACAATGTTCAGTTGAAGGCATATCAGCTTGTCGAGGTTGACGGTGACTTCTACTTTATCGGTGACCGCCACGAAATAGTTAAGAATAAGCAGATTTATCTCAATGAAGCAAGAATCAATGGCTTAACTTATGCAGATGGCACACCAATTACTCCAGGTTACTACAATGTGGATGAAAATGGTAGGTTAATTATTATCAATGGTATTGTAGGAAACAAAATTTACAAGAATAATGTTCAGTTAAAAGCATATCAGCTTGTTGAGATTGATGGTGATTTCTATTTCATCGGTGACCGCCATGAAATCGTAAAAGATAAGAGAATTTATCTCAACGAGGCAAGAATCAATGGTCATACATACGCAGATGGTACTCCGATTACAGTAGGATATTACAACGTTGATGCTGATGGCAAGATGATTATTCTCAATGGTGTTGTTGATGGCTATGTTTATAAGAACAACACAAAATTAAATGCATACCAACTTGTTGAAGTTGATGGTGATTTCTACTATATTGGTGATGGACAGCAAATTTCTATAAATAGTCGAATTTATCTGACTGAAGAAACAATTAATGCTCTTACTTTTGAAGATGGAACACCAATTACACCTGGTTATTATGTCTTTGATGAGTATGGCAGAATGATAATTGAATAAAATTTCACAAAACAAAAAGCTCTGCTTAAATGCAGAGCTTTTTTGATTATATTTTATTGTTGGTCAGCCCAGTTATAATTTCTTAATTCACCACTTTCAAGAAGTTGAGGGTAGTCCCATTGTCTTAATGTTTCATAAACACCAATTGCAACAGGATATCACAATGTTGATGCTGATGGAAAACTCATAATCGAATAACAAAATAAAAGCCGTGCTGAAAAGCACGGCTTAATTTTTTGTGTTTGTAATAAATTAAAGAGCGTTTACAATATCTCTTGTATCTCTTGCAATAGCAAGTTCTTCGTTTGTAGGAAGAACATAAACCTTAACCTTTGAATTTTCAGTTGAAAGTTCGCCTTCTTTACCCTTAACAAGTGTCTTACCGATTTCGTTATTAATTTCAATACCGAGGTATGAAAGCTCGTTACAGATGTTGTCACGAAGGTCATCAGCATTTTCACCGATACCACCTGTGAATACAATAGCATCAATACCATCCATAGCAGCAGTATAAGCACCGATGAATTTCTTAATCTGGTAGCCAAGCATTTTTCTTGCAAGAGCACACTGTTCGTTACCTTCAGCTGCAGCAGCCTTAACATCACGGTCGTCAGATGAAAGTTCAGAAACACCCATGATACCTGATTTCTTGTTAAGAAGAGTATCCATTTCCTTAACTGAAAGGTTTTCTTTTTCCATAAGGAAAAGAACAACTGATGGGTCAATAGCGCCACAACGAGTACCCATTTCAAGACCATCAAGTGGAGTGAGTCCCATTGATGTGTCAATTACCTTACCATTCTTAACAGCAGCGATTGATGAACCATTACCAAGGTGGCAAGTAACAATTTTAAGGTCTTCAATATTTTTACCCATAACTTCTGCACATCTTGCACTTACAAATTTGTGTGAAGTACCGTGGAAACCATAACGACGGATTGAGTATTTCTTTGTGAATTCATAAGGAATAGCAAATGTGTATGCTTCAGCAGGCATTGTGCTGTGGAATGCGTTATCAAAAACAGCAACCTGAGGAACCTCTTTACCAAAAAGTTCAATACTTGCGTTGATACCCATAATATTTGCAGGGTTATGAAGTGGAGCAAGGTCATTCATGCCTTCAATACCTGCGATAACTTCGTCATCAATAAGAACACTCTTGTTGAAACGTGAGCCACCCTGAACAACACGGTGACCAACAGCAGTAATTTCGCTGATATCGTCAATAACCTTGTATTCACCCTCTGTAAGAGCTTGCTTAACAGCAGCAAAAGCTTCTGTGTGATTGCTCATAGGTGCATTGTATTCAATTTTCTGTCCGTCAGGAGTTTTGAAACTGATACATGCTTCAGGAGTACCAACTCTTTCACAAATACCCTTTGCAATTACACTTTCATCAGCCATGTCAATAAGCTGATATTTAAGTGATGAACTACCTGCGTTAATAACAAGAACTTTCATTTTAACATCTCCATTTATAAATTTTTCTTGAAGTAATTTTAAACCTGTATTATTATATACTTATATTCATGTAATTTCAAGATTTCTTTTACCAATATTTTGAAAAAGGGGTAAAAATATGTCTGTAATCGGTATTGTTTGCGAATTTAACCCATTTCATAAAGGACATAAACATTTAATTGACTCTGTTAAACAACAGGGTGATATTGTTGTGTGTGTAATGAGTGGTAACTATGTTCAACGTTGTGAACCTGCAATCTTTCCAAAAGATATACGTGTCGAAATGGCATTGAAAAATGGTGCTGATATAGTGTTAGAATTACCTTTTGTATATGCAACAGCATCAGCAGAGATTTTTGCACGAAATGCAGTTAAAATTCTTGATTCTTTTGGATGTGATAAAATCGCATTTGGTGCAGAAACTGCAAATATTGATGATTTATCAAATGTAGTTGATATTTTATTGGATGATGACTTTTATAGTAAAATTAACAAATATCTTAATGATGGCTTAAGTTATCCGGTTGCCCGTCAAAACGCATTTGATGAATATGGCTATAATTTTGATATATCAATGCCAAACAATATTCTTGCACTGGAGTATATCAAGGCTATCAAACGAATAGATTCAAAAATGTTACCTATTGCAATTAAAAGGATTGGGGCAGGGTATAACGATACTATTGCTGTTGATGACTTTGCTTCTGCAACACATATTCGTTCACTTATAAATAATAATGAGGATTTCAGTAAATTTGTACCTGATAATCTTTGTGAAATATTCAAAGAGATTATTGAAAAAGGTAAATTAGTATCTCTTGAAAAATTTAATTTAGTTGCATTGACTCTTTTACGAGATAAAATTGGCTCTGATATGACAGATATTGCTAATATGTCAGAAGGTCTAGAGAATAGAATAGAAAATGCTGTTAAGAATAGTACAAATATTAGTGAGTTATACGATAATGTGAAAACAAAGAGATATACACATTCAAGAGTAAGACGTGCAGTTTTGAGTATTATGTTTGGTATTACAAGTGATGACCTGAATATCTCTGTACCTTATTGTAGAATGCTTGGATTTAACACAAAAATTTCTGATAAAATCGGTAATTTGGTTGATAATTGTAAATTGCCATTTATTGTTAACTATTCGGATTTTTCTAAATTTAATTCACCCGAAATTAACAGAATCTTCGAATTGGAAAATAAATCAACAGATATATATAATCTTATGCTAGAGTCTTTTGATATTTGTTCAAAAGAAATGACAAGCACACCCAAGAAAATATAATTTTTTGCAGGAAAACTTGCAAAATTTATTGCAATTCTGTTGATAAAAAGGTATAATTTAAATTACGTTGAAAATTTTTTGGAGATGTTTAAATGAAAACTTTAAATTTTTCAAATGTTGATTTAACAACAAAGAAACTGTCAAAAGGACATAAAAAGCTTGTTAAATACATATCTGAAAATTATGATAAAGCTGCCTTTATGACAGCATCCAAACTTGGTGAAAATGTTGGTGTAAGTGAATCTACAGTTGTTCGTTTTGCAACAGAAATGGGCTTTAAGGGTTATCCTGAATTGCAAAAAGAATTACAACAGATGATTAAATCAAAACTGACAGCTGTTCAAAGAATGGAAGTTTCAAGTAATCTTATAGGTGAAGATGACGCCATAAAGAAAGTTCTTAATGGTGATATTGAATTAATTAGAGATACACTTGAATCGGTAAGTGATGTTGAATTTAGAAGTGCAGTTGAGATAATAAATAAAGCAAAAAAAATATATATTCTTGGCGTTAGAAGTTCTGCAGCCTTGGCAAGTTTCCTTTATTTCTATCTTAATCCAGTTTTTGAAAATGTTGTTCTTGTTGATACAACAAGTGGTAGTGAAATGTTTGAGCAGATGTTTAGAATTAGTGAAGATGATGTTTGTGTTGCCATCAGCTTTCCAAGATATTCTAAGCAAACAATTAATGCACTACGTTTTATAAATGATAGAGGGACGAAAATTATTGCAATTACGGACTCTGCTGTTTCTCCAATAGCCGAGTATGCAGATAATTTACTTGTTGCCAAGAGTGATATGGTTTCAGTTGTTGACTCACTTGTTGCACCTTTAAGTCTTATTAATGCTTTGATTGTGGCACTTACATTTAGCAGACGTGAAGAGGTTTATAACAATTTTAATAAACTTGAAAGCATCTGGGATGAATATCAGGTTTACGATAAGGCTGATGGTGAGGAAAATGAGTAATAAAATTATCGTTGTCGGTGCAGGTGCAGCAGGTACTATGGCTGCGGGAACAGCTGCTGAAGATGGTGCAGATGTACTTCTTCTAGAAAAAAATGAAAAAATTGCCCGAAAGGTTATGATAACCGGAAAGGGCAGATGTAATGTAACCAATAATGTATCTGATGTTCAGGAATTTATATCAAATATTCCTGGAAATGGCAGATTTTTATATGGTGCATTTTCAGCGTTTAATTCACAGGATGTTATAGATTTCTTTGAGGACTACGGTGTTAGATTGAAGGTTGAACGAGGGAATCGAGTTTTCCCTGAAAGTGATAAAGCTGTAGATATTGTTGATGCATTGAACAGATACATAACCGATACAGGTGTTAAAAGAAAAACTGAACGAGTTAGTAAAATTGTTACTGAAAATGGTAAAGTAAAAGGTGTTGAAACAGAGTCTGGTAAATTATACCAAGCTGATGCTGTTATTGTTGCAACAGGTGGCTTATCATATCCAAAGACCGGGTCAAGTGGTGACGGATATAAATTTGCTAAAGATTTAGGACATACAGTAACAGAATTAAGACCATCGCTTTCTGCTTTAGTTTGTCGAGAGGGTTTGTGTAGTGAATGTATGGGACTTTCTCTTAAAAATGTAGCAATTAAGGTTTTTGACACCAAAAAGAAGAAAGAAATATATGATGATTTTGGTGAAATGTTATTCACACATTTCGGTGTTTCGGGTCCGATGATTCTTTCTGCAAGTGCACATATGAGGGATATGGTAAAAGAGAGATATGAAATATATATCGATTTAAAACCTGCTTTATCCAATGAAAAACTTGATGCAAGAATTCTTCGTGATTTCACTGAAAATAGCAACAAATCCATATCAAATGTGTTAGGATTACTCTTGCCTAAATCATTGATTTCACCAGTTTTAAGAATGTCACAAATTAAGGCATCAGAAAAGGTAAATCAGATTACAAAAGAAATGCGAATGAATCTTATAAATACAATTAAATCACTTAAACTTACAGTTTTGAATTTTAATGATATTTCAGAAGCAATTGTTACTTCAGGCGGAGTTAAGATTAGTGAAATAAATCCCAAAACAATGGAAAGTAAATTGTGTGAAGGTTTGTATTTTGCAGGTGAAGTTATAGACTGTGATGGATATACAGGTGGATTTAATTTGCAAATAGCATTTTCAACAGGACATTTAGCAGGAATATCTGCAAGTAATAAAAATAGTGAGGAAAATTATTATGATTAATGTAGCAATTGATGGACCTGCAGGGGCAGGTAAAAGTACAGTGGCTCGTGCTGCTGCAAAGGAATTAGGCTTTATTTATGTTGATACAGGTGCTCTTTATAGAGCAGTTGGTGTGTATTGCCTTCAAAATAATATAGTTACAACAGATGCCCAAGGTGTAGGTGCAATTTTAAAGGATATTACAGTTGAACTTAAATTTATTGAAGGTGTTCAACATGTATTTTTAAATGGTGATGATGTATCAACTGAAATCAGACTTCCAGAAGCTTCAATGGCTGCATCAAATGTTTCTGCCATTCCTTCAGTCAGAGCATTTTTATTTGATTTGCAACGAGATATTGCTGCTAAAAATAATTGCCTTATGGATGGTAGAGATATTGGTACGGTAGTTCTTCCAAATGCAGAAGTTAAAATCTTTTTAACAGCAGACCCAGAAGAAAGAGCAATGAGAAGATTTAAGGAACTTCAGGAAAAAGGAAGTACGGTTACATATAAAGAAGTTCTTGATGATTTACTTGTACGTGATTATAATGATTCTCATCGTGAAATTGCACCGTTAAAACCTGCCGAAGATTCAGTGACAATTAATACAACTGGTATGACGCTTGAAGAGTCAATTAATAAAATTATTGAAACAGTTAAGGAGAAAATGTAATGGCAGATAAAAAATATTTTGATTTTACCAATTATGAAACTCGCAAAGGTTTTAACCTTTATCGACCATTAAGTAATTTTTGCTGTAAAACTCGAGTTAAATTAGTAGTTGAGGGTGAAGAAAACATTGACCGTGAAGATGGTTTTATTATCGCAGCCAATCATTCAATTATTTATGACCCAATTTTTATTGCAACAGCATCAAAAAAGAGACTGCTTCATTTTGTTGCTAAATATGAAGTATTTAAAAATCCTATTGCAAGGGCAATTTTGACAAGCTGTAATGCTTTTCCAATCGTTCGTGGTAAAGGAGATATGCAGGCGATTAACTATGCAAGTGACCTTGTAAAAAAAGGAAAAGCTCTTTGCATTTTCCCAGAAGGTACTCGTTCAAGAGATGGTTACCCTAAAAAGGCTAAATCAGGTGTTGGTTTGATTGCAAGAAATGCACAGTGTGATGTTGTGCCTGCAGCAATTTGTGTTGAAGAAAGAGGAAAATTCGGTACAAGAGTTTTTGTTAAATTTGGTGAGGCAATTAAATACGAAGATATGAACTTTACAGAAGATGGTGGCACAAAGGAGAATAAAGAAGTCGCAAATATGATTATGGATAAAATTGTTCTTCTTTGGAGGGAGTGCAGAAAACAATGCAAGTCAAAATAACTCTTGCAAAAACTGCTGGATTTTGTTTTGGTGTTAATCGTGCTGTTAATATGCTTTATGATTTAGTGTCAAAAGGCGAGAAAATTTCTACATTCGGACCAATTATACACAATCCTCAGGTTATCAATGACTTGTCTAGTAAAGGTGTAACTATTCTTGACGATATTAAAAATGCATCAGTTGATAGAAAAGTTGTTATAAGAACTCATGGTGTGGAAAAAGATGTATTGAAATATTGTAATGATAATGAGTTGAATTATATTGATGCTACTTGTCCTTTTGTGAAAAAAATTCATAAAATAGTTGAAAAAAACTCAAGTCAGGATATGCCAGTGCTTATTGCTGGTGATAAAAATCATCCAGAAGTTGTTGGTATAAAAAGTTATTGCTTGGGAGATTGTTTTACATTTAATTCTTCAGAAGAACTTGAAGAAATCTTCAAAAACAAAAATTTTAACACTGAAAAACCATTTATTGTTGTTTCACAAACAACATTTAGTATAAAAGAGTGGAAAAAATGTGTAAAAATTATAAATTTACACTATACAAATGCAATTATTTTTGATACAATATGTAGTGCGACCGAAGAAAGACAGGCAGAAGCACTATTATTGTCAAAGGAAAATGACGCTATGATAATAGTAGGTGGTAGGACAAGTTCAAATACTGCAAAACTTAAAGCAGTTTGCGAACCTAACTGCCCGACTTATTTGATTGAAACGGCTGATGAGCTTTTGGACATAGCTTTCGGTGATGTTCAATCAATAGGCGTTACTGCGGGTGCATCAACTCCCGACAGTATAATTAAGGAGGTACTAAAAACTATGTCCGAGAAATTTGAAAATGCAAACACAATTACTATGGAGGAGACAGGCTTTGAGCAGATGCTTGAGGAATCATTAAACAGTATGAGTTCTGACCAGAATGTTATCGGTACTGTTGTTGGTTTTACTGCAACTGAAATTCAGGTTGAAATTGCAGGCAGAAAGCATACAGGCTATGTGTCTTTTGATGAATATAGCGACGACCCATCAGCTGACCCAAAAGCTGAACTTAAAGTTGGCGACGAAATCAAACTTCGCATTATGAAGACAAATGATGTTGAAGGCACAATCAAGCTTTCAAAACGTCTTTATGACCGTGGTGCAATTTGGGAAAACATTGAAGCAGACGATACAATCCACACAGGTGTTGTTACAGGTATCGTTGGCGACAACAAGGGTGTATTTGTTCAGAGCGGTGCTATTAAAGTTTTCGTTCCTGCTTCTCTCGCAAAGATGAGAAAGAACGATTCTCTTGAAGACCTTGTAAAGACAACTGTTGAATACAAAATCATCGAAGTTAACAAGATGAGAAGAAAGGTTGTAGGTTCAATTCGTGAAGTTGCTGCTTCAAAGAAGAGAGAAATCGAAGATGCTTTCTGGGCAAATGTTGCTGAAGGTGCTGTTTATACAGGTACTGTAAGAAGTCTTACAAGCTATGGTGCATTCGTTGACCTTGGTGGCGTTGATGGAATGGTTCATATTTCAGAGCTTTCATGGCAGAGAATTAAGCATCCTTCAGAAGTTGTTAAAGTTGGCGATTCTTTAGAAGTTTATGTAAAAGAACTTGACAGAGAAAATAAGAAAATCTCTCTTGGTTATAAGAAGGTTGAAGATAATCCATGGGAAGTTCTCAAGCGTGATTATCCAGTTGACAGTGAAGTTGACTGCAAGATTGTTAGCCTTACAACATTTGGTGCATTTGCACAGATTATTCCTGGTGTTGATGGTCTTGTACATATTTCTCAGATTTCACATAAGCACATCGGAACACCTGCTGAAGTTCTTAAAGTAGGCGATGTTGTTAAAGCTAAGATTATGGAAATCGATTTTGATAAGAAGAGAGTAAGTCTTTCTATCAAAGCTCTTCTTGAAGCTCCTGTTGAAGAAGTTGTAGCAGAAGAAGCAGTTGAAGCTCCTGTTGAAGAATAATTAAATCGGCATTAAGGCCGTAAATAATCAGGTCAGATGATGCAAAACACCGTCTGACCTGTTTTTTATGAGGTATATTATGAAAAAAGGATTAGCCGTTTTATCTGGATTAACCGCTGCAATAGGTGGTGGTGTCGTATATTTAAAAAGTAAAGATATCTGTCCGAAATGTGAATTGAAAAAACTTTTAGCAAAGACCCAATTTCATTATACAAAGGATGAAATGTATAATAATGGTGCTGCACTAACTCCACCAATGGGTTGGTCAAGCTGGAATATCTTTCGTCATAATATCAACGAGAGTGTTATCCTCGAAATTGCCAAGGCTGTTAAAGAATCAGGACTTGCTGATGCGGGATATGAGTATATTAATCTTGATGACTGTTGGCAGTCATCCATGCGTGATGAAAATGGTAAATTACAAGGTGATTTTTCAACATTCCCACACGGAATTAAGTGGCTTGTTGACCAAATCAATGGTTTAGGACTTAAAGTCGGTATATATTCATCCAACGGCACACTTACATGTGAAGATTTACCAGCTTCACTTTATAATGAACAGATTGACGCCGAAACTTTTGCAGAGTGGGGTATTGAATATTTCAAATATGACTATTGCCACCATGTTCTTATTCCAACTGATGCACCATATATCGACAGTATTTCAATCATTGGTAATGGTATTGAAAATGAGCTTGTTTTCAAAGCTAAGGATGCATCACTTAAAGGTGGTGCAAAAGTTGTTATCGAAGAAGACGGCAATACCTATGTAAAAGGTCTTTGCAGTGGTTTGGGAACAATTGAATTTAATAATGTTGAAGTTCCAGAAGATGGCGAATATGTTTTTACCCTTATTATGCGTAAAAACACTTGTAAAGGTCAATTCTGTGTTGTTACAGTAAATGGAAAAGATAAATATGATTTCCTAATTGCTGAACAAAAAGCATTTTCACGTGAAGGCAGACGTCAGATTAAGATTAAACTTAAAGCAGGTACAAATAAAGTTTCAATTACAAATCCTGTTGCTTCTCCTATGGATAGTGCTGCTATGCAGTATGAAAAAATGGGAAAAGAGCTTGTAAAGGCAACTAAGAAATATGCTGAAGAGAATAATTGTGAAGAAAAGAAAATTCTCTATTCAATTTGTGAGTGGGGTTGGAATAAGCCTTGGAAATGGGGAGGCAGAGCAGGTAATATCTGGCGTACAACCGGTGATATTCAACCAAATTGGGCTTCTGTTATGGGTATTTACGAGTTTAATGTAAGACTCGATAAGTACGCAGGTCCTGGTGCTTTCAATGACCCTGATATGCTTGAAGTTGGTAACGGTAAACTCACTTATGAAGAGAATAAGTCCCATTTCACATTGTGGTCAATGATGGCTGCACCACTCATTCTTGGAAACGACATTAGAACATTTATTAAGGAAGATGGTACCGTTGACAAAGATAACAAAGTATTGCAGATTTTGACAAACAAAGATGTCATTGCTGTTAATCAAGATAAACTTGGTATCCAATGTAAGAGAATTAAATCAGGTTTGAAAGATATCCTTGTTAAACCTCTTGAGAATAATGAAGTTGCGCTTTGCTTCTTTAATAAAACTAATTCTAATACTTTAATGACTTGTGACATATCAGAAATACACAATGTTATCGAAGCGTCGTTACCAAAAGCAGAGAGTTATACTTGTAAAGAACTTTGGTACAAAACTGAAGAGGTTGTTACTGATAAAATCAGTACAACTGTTGCACCTCATGGTGTTAAGGTTTTCAAGATTTCTGCAAATCAGTAATAATGTGAATATTCTCAAAAATTATAAAAGCGATAATTGATATACCATACCAACAGGCAGAAAATTGAAGTGAAATTTGTCCCATAATATTTCCTGGCATATTGGTATAGTCCCATACTTGAAGGGCAAAAATCTTATTGACAATAATACCAACTGTGAATTCTAAAGCAGTTATAACAATCATACCAAGGAAGGCTTTAATGAATATTGATGTGTTAGTTAGTGTATTGTTAATAAGATATAGGGATACAAAGGCTGCACCACCAGTTAATATCATTGACCAATGAGTATAGCCACGGAATAAGATTTCAATTATTCCATATCCAAAACCACCAATAAGAAACAAAAAAATGTATTTTTCCAAGTCTTTCATCTAATCACCAAAATATATTATGTCCTGAAAGATGATTTTTATTTAAATTTTAAGGTGAAACAAATGAGTAATTTTGAACAGAAAAAATTAAGAGCTGAACAACTTCGCAAAGAACTTAATCATCATATCTATCGTTACTATGTTGAAAACGAGAATGATATCTCAGACTTTGAGTATGATATGCTTATGCGTGAGTTGGACTCTATAGAAAAAGAATATCCTGAACTTTTAACTGCAGACTCACCAACTCATAGAGTAGGTGGTCAGGCTGATGGACTTTTCGAGACAGTTGTTCATACAGTAAAAATGGAAAGTTTGCAGGATGCTTTTTCTCATGACGAAGTTCGTGATTTTGACCGAAGAGTCAGAGATGTGTTCAATAATGCAGAATATGTTGTTGAGCCTAAAATTGATGGACTTTCTGTTTCACTTGAATATACAAATGGTGTGTTTACCCGTGGTTCAACCCGTGGAGATGGGGTACAAGGTGAAGATATTACAGCAAATCTTCGTACAGTTAAAACAATTCCTTTAAGACTCAAAAAGGATATTCCTTTTATTGAAGTTCGTGGCGAAGTTTATATGCCTCGTGATGTGTTTTTGAAGATTGTTGAAAAGCAGGAATTAAATGGTGAAAAGCCATTTAAAAATCCTCGAAATGCAGCAGCAGGTAGTATTAGACAAAAAAATCCTAAAATCACTGCAGAAAGAAATCTTGACATCTATGTTTTCAATATTCAACAAGTTGAGGGTGCAGAAATTACAGGACATTATCAGTCATTAGAATTCTTGAAAGAGTTAGGTTTTAAAACAATTCCTTTCTTTAATAAATTCAACAATATCGATGACACATTAAAAGAAATTGAAAGAATTGGTGACATTCGTTATACTTTGCCATTTGATATTGATGGTGCTGTAATTAAAACTGATGATTTTTCAATGCGTGATGCCATTGGTAGTACGGCAAAGTTTCCTAAATGGGCATTAGCATATAAATATCCACCAGAAGAAAAAGAAACTAAGCTTATTGATATTGAAATCAATGTTGGTCGAACAGGTGTGTTAACACCAACTGCAGTTTTTGAGCCTGTTTTAGTTGCTGGTTCAACTGTGAGCCGAGCAACACTCCATAATCAGGACTTTATCAATGAAAAAGGTATCAGAATAGGTGATACTGTTATAATCCGTAAGGCAGGGGATATTATTCCCGAAGTGCTTTCTGTTGTTAAGCATGAAGAAAATACTTGTGCATATGAAATGCCAAAATTCTGTCCTTCATGTAATTCGCCAGTACATCGTGAAGATGGTGAATCTGCAATTCGTTGCGACAATCCCGATTGTCCTGCACAACTCTTGAGAGTTCTTATTCATTTCTGTTCTCGTGATGCTATGGATATTGAAGGTCTTGGTGATGCAGTCCTTGAAACTCTTTTAAACAAAGGTTTAATCAGTAAAATTGCGGACATATATCGCATTGATTATGATAAAATTGCAGAACTTGACGGAATGGGCAAAAAGAGTGCTGATAATATGCGAAAGGCTATTGAAAAATCAAAGGAAAATGACCTTTCAAAACTCATTTTTGCATTCGGTATCCGTCATATAGGTCAAAAGGCTTCAAAATTGCTCTCTGACAGGTTTTTAACACTTGATAATATAATTTCAGCAACAAAAGAAGATATCCTTACAATTGAAGGATTTGGCGAAATTATGGCTGATTCAGTTGTTGAATTTTTCTCACTTTCACAGACACAGCAAATGATTGATGAGTTAAAATCATTTGGACTAAATATGGAAAGCCAGAGAGAAATCAAGGATAACCGTTTTGAGGGTATGACTTTTGTGCTTACAGGTACACTTTCAACTTATGGAAGAAAAGAAGCACAAGAAATTATTGAGTCATACGGTGGAAAAGCATCCTCATCCGTTTCAAAGAAAACAACTTATGTTTTAGCAGGTGAAGCTGCAGGTTCAAAACTTCAAAAAGCAACTGATTTAGGTGTAACAATCATCAACGAAGAACAATTCGCTGAAATGATAAAATAACAAAAGGACGGTTTAAACCGTCCTTTTTTCTTATAATCCCTTATTATAAAACTCATCTTTAAACCACACATCATTTACTTCAAATTCCTTGTGATTTAAATAATCAAGTATCCCTGCATCCGTTGTGAAATCAAATACAAGTTTGTATGAGTATAAAAATTGTTTTTTGTAGCCGTATTTTTTATTTTGAGCATTGGTGCCATATTTGCCGTCACCTAAAAGGGGGTGACCGATTGATGCAAAATGTGCTCTGATTTGATGTGTTCTACCTGTTAAAAGTTCAACTTCAACAAGACTTAATTCACCATCTGTATCAATAACATAGTACTTTGTGCGAATTTCTTTTGAATCAGACATTTTCTTTTTAGAAACTGTAACCTTGTTTTTGTCTTCGTCTTTTACAAGATAACCTTCTAAAAGTCCACTCTTTTTCTTGATTTCACCATGAACAATGCAAAGATAGAATTTGTGTAATTCACGGTCTTTCATTTTCTGGTTAAGAATACGAAGTGTTTCAGCATTTTTGGCAGCAATTACAATTCCACCTGTGTTACGGTCAATTCTGTTGACCAAAGATGGTACAAATGAGTTTTCATCATCAGGCTTATATTCACCATTTTCATATAAATAACGCTTAATTCTGCCAATCAATGTGTCAATATATTCATTGTCGTCAGGGTGGGAGAGTACACCGACCTTTTTGTCACAAAGAATTATATTTTCATCTTCATAAATGATATTGAGATTTTTTGATGCCTTGAGAAAATCATATTTTTCAGGTGCTTTCTCAAAGAATTCATCATTTATGTACATATCAACAACGTCACCAACATTAAGACGAGTTGATATTTCAGCACGTTTACCATTAACTTTAATTCGCTTAATACGAATGTATTTGTATAAAAGTGTTTTTGGTAAAAGTGGGACACTTTTTGTAATAAATTTATCAAGACGCTGGTCAGCATCGTTTTTATTAATTGTAAAACTCTTCATTTTTACACCTCAAAATAATATCAATTTAATATACCACAACATAAATTGCTTTTCAACTTGAAACTTTCAAGTTTTTATAATAAAATAAATACGGTGATTAAAATGAATATAAATAAAACACGTTACAAAGTTTTGAGTGACCCTAAAAAAGTTTATCTTGATATGACAACTCTTGAAATTCGTCAGAAATTGAATGTAGCTTTTAAATATCCAACAGCGGAAGATGATTTAACAGGGATTTTTGGAAAATTTTATAAACTTGATAAGATGTATAAGGTGAAATATATTTATACTCGAAACAAACAGCTTCAACCTCAGACTTTTGAAAGATATCATTATTTATTAGATGTAGGTGAAGATAATCAAGGCTCATATATTGAGTATGCAATGGTTTATGATAAACTCTATGACCCGGTTATAAGACTTGTCTATATTCTTGCAGTTTGTGCTGTTTTAGCATATCTTTTTTATAATTATAAACTTGGTGTTATGAATGCATTTTCTGCAGGTGCTTTGGGTGTTTTAATTGCAGCATCTGTTATACTTGTGTTTAAAAAGGGAAAAGAAACACAGGAAGAGTGTCTAAAAGTGGAAAATTTGTTACTAAATCTTATTAAAGAAATATAATATTAGTTGACAAAACGTGTTTAATATTGTATTATACTAACGTATTAACACTTTAATATACTAAAAAGGAGATTTTATTATGAAAATGAAAAAAATTCTCGCAGTACTTATGGCAATGGTACTCATCGTTGGTTGCTTCGCAGCTTGCGGTGGAAACAAGAAGATTGTTGTTGCTGAAGGAAAGTCAGCTGGTGAAGAAGTAATGAACAGTGAATCTTATTTCGCTGACTATGACAAAGTTGCTGTTGACACAATGGCGAAGGCTCTTATGGAAGTAGCTTCCGGTACTGCTGATGCGGCAGTTATAGACTATATCATGGCTTTAGGCTCTATAGGTCCTGGCACAGATTATGCTGATTTGAAGATTCTTGAAGACGTATCTTTCTCACCAGAACAGTATGGTATTGCATTTAGAAAAGGTTCTGATACAGTTTATTATTTCAATCAAGCTATTACTGAAATGCAAAAAGACGGTTCACTTAAGGAAATCGCAACTAAATATAATCTTCAGGATATGGTTCTTGGTGAAAGTGAATTTGATAAACCAGAAGTTGCTGAGTCTGATTGGGAATATATTAAAAATAAAGGTAAACTTGTAGTTGGTATTACATATTTTGCACCAATGAACTACAAAGATGAAAACGGAAATCTTACAGGTTTTGAAACAGATTTTGCTAAAGCTGTTTGTGCTAAACTTGGTATTGAAGTTGAATTTGTTGAAATCGATTGGAATGCGAAGGAAACAGAACTTGCAAGTAAAAACATTGACTGTATTTGGAATGGTATGACAATTACAGAAGAAAGAGCAAACAATATGGCTATTTCCGTACCATATATGCAGAACAAACAAGTTGTTGTTGTAAAAGCAAACTAGTTGGGAGTATTTTAATGTCTTTTGTTGATATAAGCCTTGATTTGTTAAAAGGCTTTGGAGAAAACTGTTATTTATTTTTCGCCACATTGTTGTTAGCATTGCCTCTAGGTTTAATAATATCAATGGGCTCAATGTCAAAAATTAAAATTGTAAAGTTAATAACAAAAGCATTTGTTTGGGTCATCAGAGGTACGCCTCTGATGCTCCAACTTTTTGTTGTTATGTATGTTCCAGGACTTGTTTTTAACACACCAATGAAGTCTAGAATGACTGCTGCACTTATTGCGTTTGTAATAAATTATGCAGCGTATTTCTCGGAAATTTATCGTGGAGGGATTGAGTCTATTCCAAGAGGCCAATATGAGGCAGGACAAGTTCTTGGTATGACAAAATCTCAGATATTTTTTAAAGTTGTATTGATGCAAGTTGTAAAACGTATTATTGCACCAATGAGTAATGAAATAATTACTCTTGTAAAAGATACATCTCTTGCAAGGGTTATAGCTATTTCTGAAATTCTTATGTGCGCAACTAGATATACAAGTGATGGTCTTATATGGCCATTATTCTACACAGGTATCTTCTTCCTTGCGTTCTGTGGTGGCTTAACATTATTATTCAATTATATTGAAAAGAAATTTGATTATTATCGGAGTTAAATTTTATGCCTATATTAAAAGTAGAAAACATCAAAAAAAGCTTCGGTAATACTGAAGTTTTAAGGGATATTAGCTTTAATCTTGAAAAAGGTGAGGTACTTTCAATTATCGGTTCATCTGGTAGTGGTAAAACAACACTTTTACGCTGTTTAAATTTTTTGGAATTTCCAGAACAAGGAAAGATTTTTGTTGATGATGATATTCTGGTTGATTTTTCTCTCCAGAATAATCAGAATGATTCTGTTCTTCGACAGAAAAGACTTAATTTTGGTTTGGTTTTCCAATCGTTTAACCTTTTTCCACAATATAATATTTTGAAGAATCTTACTCTTGCTGTTCAGTTACTTGAAAATGTCAAGAAAAATGATAAAGAGAAGATTAAAGAGATTGATGAACGTGCTTTGGAGTTGCTTAAGAGAGTTGGACTCGAAGATAAAGTTGATTTTTATCCCTGTCAACTTTCTGGTGGTCAGCAACAACGTGTTGCAATTGCAAGAGCTTTGATGCTCTCACCTAAAATTCTTTGCTTTGATGAGCCTACAAGTGCTCTTGACCCAGAGCTTACAGGTGAGGTTCTTCGTGTTATACGTGAGCTCCGTGATGGAAATACAACGATGATTATCGTCACTCATGAAATGATTTTTGCTAAGAATGTTTCTGATAAGGTAATTTTCATGGCAGATGGCATCATTGAAGAATGTGGTACACCTGAAGAAGTTTTCGAAAATCCAAAGAGTCAAAGACTCAAAGAATTTTTAAGTTCATCATTAAAAGATTAAAAAATTAACCTTCGTCAAGTGAATGACGAAGGTTTTTTGTTTTATTTAATTGGTTCAAAATCATCTGCACCGTGTTTGCATATTGGACAAATGAAATCTTCTGGCAATTCTTCACCTTCATATACATATCCACAAATCTTACAAACATAACCTTTTTTCTTTGATGCTTCAGGTTTAGGTTTGATGTTGTCAAAATAATATTGATATGTTGCAGATGGAACATCCGAAAGAGTTTCAGCTTCAGTAACATCGGATAAGAATAAAAGGTGAGTTCCACAATCTATAATATCTGTAACTGTGCAAGAAATATATGCATTTGTTCCTTCACATATAAAGTAAGTTCCATTCTCTGTTCTGTAATGGTCATTGTATCCAGCAAACTTATTTGAATCTCTACCACTTGTAAAACCAAATCGTTTTATCATATCAAAGGTTACATCTTGAGCAAGAACAGAAACTGTAAACTTTCTTGATTTCTCAATCATACCACAAGTGTAATTATTTTTATTAACAGCAATTGTAATTTTTTTAGGATTATCCGTCACCTGTGTAGCTGTGTTGATAATACATCCATTGTCTTCGCCGTTATAATTTGTGGTTAAAATAAATAATCCGTAACTCAATTTGAACATTGCTTCATTTCTAATCATAAAATCAACTCCAATACTTTTTTATTATTATAACACAGATTATTGAAATGAACAATAATTTTATGCTCGACAAAATTCTTTTTTAATTGACAAAATGGTGTATTTGTGGTATCTTTTATCCATAAATGTAGTTTGGGTGTGTGTTTATTTTTCTCTCAAATTACAAGAAAAGGAGATGTAAAAATGAAACGAAAGTTAAATGTTAAACTCATTTCAATTTTCGCTATTGCTTTAGTCCTCGTTTCTATGATGTCATTCGTGGCATTTGCAAACGACGGAAATGGAAAAGCAGCTGCCATGGTTGATTGTGGAACCTGCAGTGGCACAGGCTTCGCATCATTCTGTGAAGAATGTGAAAATTCACAAGTTTATTGTGAAAAGTGTGTTCCAAATGCTGAAGCATCAAAATGTGCAGATTGTGCTGGTTCAGGTCAAGTTGAAGCACCTACTAAATTCTATTCAACAATTTGGGCACTTCTTCCACCAGTAATTGCTATTGTATTGGCACTCATAACAAAAGAAGTTTATTCTTCACTTTTTGTTGGTATCTTAGTTGGTGGCGGTCTCTATGCGTTTGGACCTAACGGGTTCAGTGTAGAAACAATGTTCAACACAATTATGACTGATGGCTTTATTGGCAAACTTGCAGACACATGGAATATGGGTATTATCATTTTCCTTGTTGTTCTCGGTGTAATTGTTGTTCTTATGAACAAAGCAGGTGGTAGCCGTGCCTATGGTGAGTGGGCAAAGAAAAAGATTAAGTCAAGAAGAGGTGCAATGCTTGCCACATTTGGCCTTGGCGCTTTAATCTTTGTTGACGACTATTTTAACTGTCTTACAGTTGGTAGTGTTATGCGTCCTGTAACAGATTCACACAAGATTTCTCGTGCAAAGCTTTCTTATATCATTGATGCTACAGCAGCACCTATTTGTATTATTGCTCCAATTTCTTCTTGGGCAGCAGCAGTTAGTGGTGTTGTAGAAGGCACAGATGGTCTTGAACTTTTCATCAAGACAATTCCTTTTAATCTCTATGCATTACTTACAATTGTAATGGTTGTTATGATTTCAGCTCTCAATATTGACTTTGGTCCAATGAGAAAACACGAGGCAAATGCCATAAATGGTGACCTCTATACAACAGATGCTAGACCTTATGCAAATGTTGATGAAACACCTGTTACTACAAAAGGTAAGGTTATTGACCTTATCCTTCCAGTTATAATCCTTATTGCTCTTTGTGTTGTTGGTATGGTTTACACAGGTGGTTTCTTCTCTGGTGAAAACTTTATTAATGCGTTTGCAAATTGTGATGCAGCTTATGGTCTTGCACTTGGCTCAATTATTGCACTCGTTGTTAATATTGTTTACTTTATGATTAGACGAGTTCTTTCATTCAAGGATTGTATGGAAGCAATTCCAGAAGGATTCAAGGCAATGGTTCCTGCAATTCTTATCCTTACATTTGCATGGACACTTAGTGCTATGACAAATAATCTTGGAGCAGATGTGTTTGTAGAAGGTCTTGTTGATGCAACAGCTGGTAAACTTGCATACTTCTTACCTGCAATTCTTTTCCTTGTTGCTGTTTTACTTGCATTTGCTACAGGTACATCATGGGGTACATTCGGTATTCTTATTCCAATTATTGTACCACTTTTCGCACCAACAGACGTATCCCTTGTTGTTTGTATCGCAGCTTGCCTTGCAGGTGCTGTTTGTGGTGACCACTGTTCACCAATTTCTGATACAACAATTATGGCTTCAACAGGCGGTCAGTGTGACCACGTTAACCACGTTTCAACACAATTGCCTTATGCATTGACAGTTGCAGCTGTTTCATTTGTTGGTTATTTACTTGCAGGTTTTGTTCCAAATGCACTTGTAGTACTTCCTGCATCAATAGCTCTTCTCGTTGTTGCTCTCCTTGTTATTAAGGCTGTTACAAAGAAAAAAGCATAATTGAACTTAAATAAAATTTATCACCCTATCCAAAATGGATAGGGTGTTTTTTGTTGTTTAAATGCCTTTATTTGGACTTTTTATAGTAAAACAATAATATTATTTAAAATTAAGGAAAAACGATTTAAGGGCAAAAATAAAGGACTATCATCGATAGTCCTTTTAGTTTTATTATTTAACGCTTTCTAAAACATTGATATATGCTTTAATTGCCTCTACACAGCCGTTAAAACCTAAATCAGCACTGTTAAGACATAAGTCATAGTTACGTGCATTGTCCCATTCACGACCAGTGTAATAGTGGTAATACTCACTGCGGTGCTTGTTAATCTTATTGATTTTTTTATCAGCATCTTTTTCACTCATACTAAACATATCCATAACAGTTTTTACGCATACATCGTGTGGTGCCCAAATGAAAACCTTAATGATATTTTCAAAATCTTTTAAAATGTAATCTGCACATCTTCCAACGATAATGCAAGATTCCTTTTCAGCAAGTGCTTTAATGATTTTAGCCTGATAATTGAAAAGATTTTCTTTGGATGTGAATTTACTGTCTTCAGGTGGGATTACGTTGCCACTGTATTTGTATGTAGATGGGTCAAAAATACTTTTACTGATTTCTTCATCATTTTTTTGAAAGAGACCTAAGTTAATGCCACTGTCATCAGATGCCATATAAAGAATTTCACGGTTGTAGAAAGGTATGTCTAATTCTTTTGCAAGCATCTGTCCAACGGTTTTACCACCACTACCATAATCACGAGCAATAGTAATTACTATCTTATTTTTCATAATATTTTTCCACCTTTCAGTATTTATTCACTAAGGTAAGCTTTTTTAACTGACTCATCATTCATAAGGTCTTTTGCGTCACCTGAAAGAACGATTGAACCTGTTTCAAGAACATAAGCTCTGTCTGCAATAGAAAGGGCTTTTTTAGCATTCTGTTCAACGAGAAGAACAGTTGTGCCATTTTCATTAATAGCCTTAATAATATCAAAAATCTCTGAAACAAGAAGGGGAGAAAGACCCATTGAAGGTTCGTCCATTAAAACGAAATCAGGCTTTGACATTAACGCTCTACCCATAGCAAGCATTTGTTGCTCACCACCAGAAAGAGTACCTGCAATCTGATTTTTACGTTCTTTAAGACGAGGAAAACGTTCATAAACATAATTTAATGTATCTTCAATCTCTTTTTTATCTTTTCTTGTAAAAGCACCGAGTTTAATGTTATCAAGAACAGAAAGTTGTGAAAAAATTCTTCTTCCTTCAGGAACATGTGCCATACCCATTGTTACGATTTTATGAGCAGGAGTTTTTGTAATATCATTTCCGTTATAAACAATGTTACCAGTTCTTGGTTTTAAAAGACCTGTAACTGTGTGAAGAATAGTTGTTTTACCTGCACCATTTGCACCGATAAGAGCAACAATTTCACCTTTATTAACTTCAAAAGAAACGCCTTTTAAAGCTTTAATCATGCCGTAATAAACTTCAATATTATCGACTTTTAAAAGTGGTGCCATGTCTATTCCTCCTTAATCACCTAAATATGCCTTAATAACTTCAGGGTTATTCAAAACATCGCTTGTTTTACCCTTTGCAAGTTCCTGACCAAAGTTAAGCACGGTAACTTCTTCACAGATACCACTAACAAGCTTCATATCGTGTTCAATAAGAAGAATAGTCATATCAAATTCATCACGAACAAAACGGATAGTATCCATAAGTTCCTGTGTTTCACTTGGGTTCATACCCGCAGCAGGTTCGTCAAGAAGCAAAAGTTTTGGGTTTGTAGCCAAGGCACGTGCAATTTCAAGTTTTCTCTGCTTACCGTAGGGGAGATTGCATGCAAGATTGTTTCTGTCCTCTTCCAAGTTGAAGATTCTTAAAATCTCTCGTGCTTTTTCTTTCATCTTCTTTTCGGATGAATAGTAATTTGGAAGTCTTAACATACTTGAAAACGGGTCACATTTATATTGGGGTTGATTGTGGAGCCCAACCATAACATTACGGATAACGCTCATATTATTGAATAATCTAATATTTTGAAAAGTTCGAGCAATTCCTTTATGGTTAATAACCTCTTCTTTTTTTCCAACGAGATTTTCACCATCAAGCAAGAAAACTCCGTTTGTTGGTTTGTAAACACCGGTAATTATATTGAAAACGGTTGTTTTACCTGCGCCATTGGGTCCAACAAGACCATAAAGTTCATTCTTTTTAACTTTAAGATTCAATTCACTTACAGCCTTTAATCCGCCGAAGGATATGCTAAGATTTTTAGTTTCAAGCATATACTCTGCCATATTAGTTATCCTCCTTTGAATATGAATCAGGATTAGATGAAATATCGTTTGGAACATCAAGTGATAGCGTTTCATCCATATTTATTTTGGTTTTTATTCTGTCCCATTCAGCCTCATCATCTTTTTCTCTTAATTTCTTTCTTCTGTTTGAAAACTTATCCTTAATATTCTTGAATATAGGTGCATTATTGAAAAGAATTGCAAAGATAAGAATAATCGCATAAACAACTAGCTTGATAGAAGCCAAAGGACCTGAAAGTTCATTTTGTAGTGTAATGTTTAAATATGTAATGACAGTCGCTGCGATAATTGAACCATTTATGCTACCCATACCACCTAAGACAACCATAACAAGAATTTCAATTGAATAGTTATATGTAAAAGATTCCTGTTTTACCTGTCCAAGTGATTGTGCGTAGATTACACCTGCAACCCCAGCAAAAAACGCGGCAACAATGAATATAAATAATTTATAGAAAACAACATTAATACCCATTGATTTTGCAGCAATTTCATTGTCTCGTATTGCTGTAACTGCACGACCATGTTTGCTTCTAATAAGATTCTGACAGAGAATAAGAACAATTATAACGGTAATAAGTGTAACAATGAAGAACTCTTTTTCAGGATAAATATTTGTATCAAGTCCTTTTGATGCACCAAAAACTTTGATGTTCTTAAATATGTTTCTGATAATTTCACCAAATGCAAGTGTGGCAATAGCAAGATAATCGCCACGAAGTCTAAGTGCTGGTATACCAATGATTAAACCAAAAAAAGCAGAAATAAGTCCACCGATTAACATTCCTAAAATGCAAACAATAAGGCTGCTTTCAATGTGATTGGACAATACATTTTTAATGATAAATCCACCAAAATACGCACCAACGCACATAAATCCTGCATGACCAAGGCTTAATTCACCCAAAAAACCGACAACAAGGTTGAGTGAAACGGCGAGTATAATACTGAAAGATATTCTCACAAGAGTGTTTCTGTCCAATCGTCCAAGTTCGCCTATCGAGTTGAGAATATAGGATACAATAAGTACAATTGCAACTAAGATGTAACTTATATGGTCTTTGATTTTAAATTTTGATTTATTTTTTGTTTTTCCCATAATTACACCTTCTCTCTGATTTTCTTGCCGAGAATTCCAGTAGGTTTAACCAAAAGAATGAGGATAAGCAAACCAAATTCAATTGATGTAGTATATGGTGTTATAGAATCAATGGTTGAGCAAATATTTTCGATAAGTCCTAAAAGAATGCCACCTAAAACAGCTCCTGGAATTGAACCTATTCCACCAATAACAGCTGCAGCAAATGCTTTTATACCAGGCATAGCGCCGAATGATGGACTTGCTTGAACTTTTGTAAGGTAAAATATACTTGCAAATGCAGCGAGTGCCGAACCAATGGCAAATGTAATCATAATTATCTTATTAACATTGATACCCATAAGTTGAGCAGCACCTTTGTCCTCTGATACAGCAAGCATAGCTCTACCTGTTTTTGACTTTTTGATAAATAATGTAAGTGTTATCATAATAATAGTACTTAAAACAAGTGTCATTATGGTACTGATATTAAGTGAAATACTATCAGTAATTTGAATTTTACCTAAATTATTCAAAATGATAACATTTTTGGGATCAGTACCAAAAATTAATTGAGCCATACCTTGAAGAAGATTGCTTACACCGATTGCTGTAATTAGAACTGCAAGGGGAGATGCGGTTCTTAAAGGTTTGTACGCAAGTTTTTCAATTATAATACCGAATATAACGCAGACAATAATTGAAACAATGAAAGCGATTACAGGATTGCCCGTTGATGAATAAACAGTAAAAATTGCATATGCACCAACCATAATGATGTCACCGTGAGCAAAATTAAGCATTTTCGCTATACCGTAAACCATAGTATAGCCAAGCGCAATAAGTGCGTAAATTGCACCTAGACTTAAGCCATCTAATAATGTTACCATAAAACTAAACTCCTTGATTGTAAATCTGATTTTGGCTTACACCAAAAAGAAGAAAGTTACCTTTCTTCTTTTTGCTATAAGTCAAACCATACGGTTTCAACTATGCTGAAACCGTATGGTTATATAAATAACTTCGTATTAATTTAATTATTTGTTAATTTCAACAATTACAGGAACCTTTGTGCAAGCGCCAGATGCATCCCATTTCATTGTGCCTGTAACACCAGCATATGTAAAGCCTTCAGCTGTGATTTCTTTTACAACAAGGTTACAAAGGTCACTTGCAGAAATGTTTACATCATTTACGCCAGCTGCTTTCATTGTTTCAAAGATTACATATACAGCATCATAACCATCAGCAGCAAACTGGTCTGGTTTTACACCGTATTTTGCTTCATAAGCTTTAACAAAATTAGCTGTTTTTTCATCTGTGCTATTTACATCAAATGGAGTGATATAACTAATTTTATTTGTAACTGATTTATCAATTTGTGCTGCAACACCATCAAGACCATCGCAACCAAAAAGAACAATATTATTAAGTCCTTTATCTACACATGCTCTTGCAACAAGGCTTGCTTCTGTGTAGTAAATTGGAAGGAAGATAACTTCACAATCTTTAAGTGCTTCAACAGAAGCTGAGAAATCAGTTTTTGTGTCAGCATCAAAAGTACGAACTTCATATGCCTTGTTGAGTTTTTTCATCTCTGTTTCAAAAGCAGCATAGATACCGGATGAATATGTATCACTTGTATCATAAATACAACCAATCTTTCCATATTCAGCAGCAAGTTTCTGAGCAGCAAGGATACCTTGGTCAGGGTCACCGAAGCAAACACGGAATGCATTTGGTCTGTCTGTGATGATGCTTTCTTGAGAAGCAGAAGGTGTGATGAAGAAGAGGTTATCTTCAGCTGCTCTCTTTGCAAAAGCTTCACAAGAACCTGAAGTAACACTACCAAGTGAAATTTGCATACCAGCATCAAAAAGTGCATCGTAACCAGTAGCTGCTTCAACGTCAGATGATTTGTCATCCTTCATTTCAAACTTGAATTTAACACCGTTAAGTCCGCCAGCGGCATTGATTTCTTCAACAGCAAGCATAGCACCGTTGTTTACAGAGTTACCATAAGACTGGTTTGGTCCTGTAAGAGGGCCAGTTGCACCAATAAAGTAAACTTTGTCTTCTTTTTTACCACATGCTGCGAAGCAAGTAGCAACGATTACTACTGCCAAAAGGACAGCAATAACTTTTTTGAGATTTTTCATAAAATTTCCTCCTTAGTTTGTAAGTGCAATATAAAAAATATTTTTACACTTATCTCTTTAAATGGATAAAGAAAATATACACCAAAAAAATCTATAAGTCAATTATTTTCTTAATATTTTATTAAAAATTAAAGAGAAAAGGGTATGAATAACATACCCTTTGTCAATACTATATAAATTATTTCTTCTGAGGACCGTTAAATCCGTTTGTTTCTTGGAAAGCTGCAATCTTATCAATAACACTAAGTACAACATCAAAACCTGTGCCAACTGTTTCCATATCAAAACGGTCAGGCATATCGTGCCATGTATGATAGTACCATGTAAGCATTGGATTCTGTGCAGCAAATGTAACAGATTTGATACCTGCTCTTGTCATCGGTGTACTGTCGCAACCACCAACAGGATTGTGGATACAACCATTTGTTTTGCTTTCGATGCCCATTTCGTTAAATGTATCCTTAAACATTTTTTCAAGGTCAGTATCGAAACGGCAACCTTGCCAGTCATCCTTAATAACTACTTCAAAATATTCTTTGTCAGCAACTGAGTCAATATTAATGTTCCATGCATTTTTTGTTAAATCATCGTTTCTGTGTACGTGAGCAAAATTCATTGAACCACGAAGACCAGCTTCCTCTGAACCACAGTTAAAATCAACGATACGGCAGTTCTTAGGCATTTTTTCAGGATTTTCCTTGAAGTATTTGATAACTGCATAACTGAGAGCGCAACCTGTTGCATTGTCCATTGCACCTTTTGAGGCATTTTCATCACTTGGGTCATTCCACATAGTTACAAATAAGCTTCCAATCGCAGTAAGAACTGGGATAAAATGAAGTGCTACACAGAAATTATTGAGTGAATCTGAATATGAAGCAGCAATTGCCCAATCTGCTTGGAAGTAAAGTCCTAAATAAATAATGGACATTGCGATTGAAACACCAACCATAAAGAAAACACAAACAGCACCAAAACCAACTTTTCCATAAGTAGTTAGAAGACCATAGATTGGTTTATTAGGGTATCTAGAAGCGTTTTCAGAATGTTTCCAGTTCCAGCTTGTGTCAGTGTGACCAGAAAGGATGATTGTATAATCATATTTTCCATCTTCAGGTACTAATTCACCATATACGTTTTGTGAAATTTTCTGTTTAAAGAACATATCAAACCATTGTTTGTAAAGAAATGCACTGAAAACAAGCCAAATTACCATAGCGATACCAATGAATGCCATTGCAAACCAAAGGTGATGATTATCTAACGCAAAATAAACAAGAGCGCTTAAAATTACACCAACCCAACCTGCATATGGAAGTCCACCGATACCTGAACGTGGTGAAACTGCAAATTCTTCTTTTTTAGGCTCAATTCCGATTTCACGGAGTTTGTCACCCATATAGTCGGCATATTCTCTTTCGCCTTTTGAACCAGGAAGGCGAGGACCTACTTTTTCAGCAGCATGTTTTACTATATCCCATGCTTCTTGAACATAGTTTTTAGATTCGTTTTTCATTATAATATCCTCCAATGAAAAAATGTATCTTATATATAATATTTCATTTTAAGGATTAAATCAAGAGAAAAATAAAAAATTGTTTGCAAAGAAATAGTCAGGTAACAGCTTGTTACCTGACTTGAAAAATTAGTTATATTTTCTTGCGATTTTAAGAGTTGTTGTCTTTGGAAATTCTTCATCACGGATTTTAATTTTTGCAACATTTTTGAAAACAGGGTTGCTTCTGTTGTAAGCTTCAACATCAGCATTAATGCTGTCACGTGCATCTGGGAATTCTTTTTCATTAAGGAAGAATTCAGCAACGATTTTTTCATCTTCTTGATAAACAAGAACTTCTTCAACATACTCAATTCTAGAAAGTTTATCTTCAATTTCTTCTGGAGAAACATTCTTACCATTAGCAAGACAAATAAGATTTTTCTTTCTACCAACCATAAATAAGAAACCATCTTCGTCAATTCTACCATGGTCACCAGTAATTAACCATTCACCATCAAAGGTTGCTGCTGTTGCTTCTGGGTCATTGTAATAACCCTGCATAACATTTGTACCTCTAACGTAGATTTCACCAACGCCTTCTTCATCAGGATTTACAATCTTGATTTCACAGCAATCAAGTGGAGTACCAACGCTACCAAATTTAAATTTGCCAGGTCTGTTACAAGTAACAGCAGGGGAGCATTCAGTAAGGCCATAGCCATTATATATGTCAATACCAAACTCATGCATACCTTTTTCAACTTTTGGGTCAAGGTTAGCAGCACCACAAACAATCATATTAAGGTTTCCACCAAGATTGTCGATAATTGTCTTGAAGATTTTTTGTCTTCTGTCAATGCCGAGTTTTAAAAGACCATTACTGATTTTAAGTCCTTTTTTAAGAATTTCTTCACGACCAGTTTTTCTTGCAGTTTTCCAAATACGGTTATAAATAGTATTAACAACGAGGGGAACACCACAGATATTATATGGTTGATATTTTTTCATATCACCTTGAATATTTTTAATACCATCACATAAATAACCCCATTCAGTAAGAATGTATGAGGAGAAGAGACCACTAACCCAAGCGTAAGTATGGTTTAATGGTAAGAAACCAATAGCATGTCTGCCGTTAAGCGCACGACAAGATGCTGAACAGTTACTTGCAATATTGTAATGTGAAAGCATAACACCTTTACTTTTTGCAGTTGTACCTGATGTGTATGCAATACAAGCAAGGTCGTCAGGTTTAACCTCTGCGTTGATAAAGTCTTTGTTACCTGCATCCAAAGCAGCCTGTCCTTCTTTAAGGAAATCATTGTAATCATCAATGCAGAAATATTGCATGTCTGGCATATCAGGATTTGCTTTAAATTCCTCAACTGCTTTGTTGAATTTTGCTGTGTAAACAAGTGCATCACAGTCGCAACGGATGAGTTGGTCGCCAAGGTCAGCATAAGGGAGCTTTGCATCCATTGGGACTGTAATATTACAACCACAAATAGTTGCGTAATATGTAATCATCCATTCAAAACAGTTTTCACCGATAATAGCAATTTTTTTATGTCCGTTAAGACCTTTTACAAAGAAAAATGTACCAAGAGCTGCAATTTCACTCCATGTCTGATTGAATGTTCTTTCGCATTCATTTTTGTTTTTATCAAGGAAAACAAATTGTCTTTTATCTTGACCTTTTTGAGCACCGGTAACAATAATCTCTTTAAGGGTTTTGTAATCAGGAACATTAGCATTACCTGCGTTTATGTGTTTTTTTGCCATATTTCTTACTCCTCTTTTAAACAAATGCACAAACAAATAAGTTTGACATATGTAAACATTTACGGTAATATATTAACAAATTATGACTAAAATGTCAATTTATTTTGATAACTTGTACATATTTGAGGTGAATGTCAATGTATGAAGGAAATAATCCAACAGCATTAAAGTCTCAACAATGGTTGGGGGACACTTTAATTGATTTAATGGATGAAAAACCATATGAAGAAATATCAATAAAGGATATTTGTCAGCATGCCGATTTATCAAGACAAACTTTTTATAATTTTTTTGAATCAAAAGATGAATTGTTTAGATATGTGTTAAGACGTATATATGAAGATAAATTAGATTCTCTTACAGAGATTCCCAGTTCAAAAGAAGCAATTTCTTTATTTGTTAGTAGTACAAAAGAGCAAAGAAGACTTGTTGAAGTTATTGTAAAAAATAATATGGGTAATATTGTATCGGATGAAATTTTCAAATCTATAACACGATTTCTTAACAGATTTATTCCTAATTTTGAAAACCAACCCGACTTTGCATACCATGTTGTTTTACTTTCAGGTGCATTAACTCACTTTATGACTTATTATGCAAGAAATAATAGTGAATTGTCTGAAGAAAAAATGACGCATATACTTGAAACATTTTTATCAGGTAAGGTATTTAAATTATTAAGAGCTTCAAAATATTTAAAAAAGGTACTCATTTGAGTACCTTTTTAATATTTTAATCTTGTTTTATTGTATATTTACTAAGATCAATATAATAGGAATCATTGCCTATGCTACAACTAGCAAACCCGACAATTTGTCCTAAAGAAGTTATATTACCAATAATGTTTCTGCTACTAATATTCACCTTTATAATTGTAGTTTCACCGGAATTTAATGAATCACCTTCATTATTAAAAGAAAGATCGAATACAATTCCCATTCCTTCACCAAAAAAGTTACACGGACCATCAAATTTGTAACTCCAACCTACTTCAAGCATAGATTGCGTGATTGCTTCTATAGATTTTGTGCTATTGTTTACAACTTCTATATATAAATTAAATTCATTACCTTCAACAAGTAATTCAGTAAAAGTAAAAGATATATCGTTTGTTGTATATTGTTTTCCAAATTCTATTTTGGGTGCAGATGAGAAATTATATTCTTCATCTAATTCGGCACGACATTCATCTAAATATTCTTCCAATACTTTATCAAAGTCTTCAGTACGATACATTTTAAGGCCAGAACATTCTAGATAATTCACACCTTCGTCATTTTTTAAGAAAAAATTCAAAGTGCTATAAAGAAATGATGATGCAATATCATAACATGAAAGATCTTCATTATATGTCCATGTTAATTCTTTATTTTCTCCATTAACCCAAATTGTACCTGTTTTATCATTGTTGAATGTTAAGGTATAGAATGATGTACTTTTCCATGTACCCACAATTGCTTGTGTATGCTTATCGACTTTTTTTTCAGTTGTAATTTCTGTATTTTCTTTGTGACCATTATTACCACATGCAACAAAGGATAAACAAATAATAGCAACTAAAAATAATGCTATAATCTTTTTCATATTATCACAACCTTACTAAAAATATTGTTTATTAACAAAAAGATTATAAATAAGATTTAATAAAATTGTCAAGTGTTTGTAAAATCCTTTAAATAATTCCTTATTGCCTTTTCATTTGTTTAAGGAAACAGCATACACTTACCACAGTTATAAATATGCTGTAGAAAAAAATGGGCAGAATATGACTAAAAGCAAGTTCATAGTTCACGATGAACAAAGCTTTTTCCATTTCCACTGCGTGAAAAAAAGGTAAAGCTCCTGCTAATTTTTCAAAAAAACCTCCCACAAGTTTTAAATCAAACCATACGCCTGAAAGCCATGCAGAGATATTGGTAAGCAAAGCACCGCAAATACCACCGACTTGTTTCACGCCTAAAATACTTCCACATAAAAGACCAAGTGCAATATTGAAAATAGCCATAGGTATTATACCGATTATGGCATAGATAATATTTACGCTGACAGACAATCCCAAAGGTATTGCAAAAAGATAACAGATAATCGTCTGTCCAATAGCAATAGGCAAAAGTGGTAGCATATAGCCAAGTATAAAGTCAAAGCCTGTAAGCGGAGTTGTGTATAATCTCTGCAACAAAGCACTTTCACGGTCTTTTGCAATCAGCGTTGCAGAAAAAAGTGTCATAAAGGACAAACCGAATACTGTAATTCCCGGAGTAAGTGTGTCAATTTCAAACAGATTCACCGGCACATTTGCTTGTATAGTGCTCATAAGAAGCAGTAAAACCAAAGGAAAACCTAAACCAAAACCAAGATTGATGGGGTCACGTAAAATCTCCTTTATGTTTCTTTTTGCAAAAGTCAACATTCTCATATCACATCCTCCTTTACAATAGAAAGGAAAGCAGATTCAAAATCAGTTGTTCCTGTTTTTTCTTTTAATTCTTCTATAGTTCCCACCGCAAGAAGTTTACCATCTTTCATAATACCTATTCTGTCAGAAAGTGCCTCGGCTTCTTCCATATAATGAGTAGTCAGGATAATGGTCGATTTACCCTTAAGAGACTTAATCATATCCCAAAGTTCATGTCTTGCAATAACATCCAAGCCAAGAGTAGGTTCATCCAAAAACAGAATTTTTGGTTCACTGATAAGAGCCATAGCAATACTTACACGACGCTTATAACCACCGGATAACTTGCTGGCTTTTCTGTTTAAAACAGAGTTTAAAGAGAATTCTTCGGAAAGCTCGTTGATTTTTCTTTTTCTTTTCTCTTTGGAAAAGCCGTGAATACCACATATGAGTTCAAGATTCTCTTTAACGGAAAGGTTTTGTGCTACTGCGGTTTCTTGCGGAGATACTCCTATCAACTGTTTTACTTTTTCTGGCTCCTTAATCACGCTGTATCCACCTACTAAAGCATCACCATCCGTAGGTTTTGTTATGCAGGTCAGCATCTTTATTGTTGTAGTTTTTCCTGCACCGTTAACACCTAACAAAGAAAACAACTCGCCTTGACAAATTTCTAAACTGAGTTTGTCCACAGCAGTCAGATTTTTGTACTGTTTGATAAGCTCTACTGTCTTTATATCTTGCATTGTGTTATCCTCCTTTTTATTTGCAGTACTATAATAGCAAATTAAAAAGAAAAATTGTTGATTTCTTATCTGTTCGGTCGTTTTTATAATGTAATCGGTTGTAATTCGAGCAAAGAACTAAATAACTTTATAAATATGTTTTACAATATAATTAAAATCCACTTGATGTCTTTACAGTTAAACATAAAGTGTCATAGTGGGTTATATAATTTGATTTAAGGATAAAAAAATTGAGTATTCACAGGTAAAAATCCTTATGAATACTCAATATGGTCGGAGTGACAGGACTTGAACCTGCGGCCTCTTGACCCCCAGTCAAGCGCGCTCCCAGCTGCGCCACACCCCGATAAATTTAACGGTTGTTATAATAACATAATAATATTTAATTTGCAAGGGTATTATTTCAAGTTTTCTATTTACCTTTTGTACTATTATGTGTTAAAATACAAGGGAGGTGATTACTTTATGAAAAAGAAAATTAAAAAGATATTAATAGCAGTTGCATCTGTCATACTTGCAATTGTTCTTGTGCTTGGTGGGATGATTTATTTTTATTATCCACATTATAGAAAAAATAAAAGTGAGATAACAATGGATAATAATGTTAATACAGATGAAATCAGGGTTATGACATATAACATTCGTTGTCATGCTCCAAATGATTTTGGAAAAAAATCATGGTTTTATCGAGCTGATTTAGTTACTGATACTATCGAAAAAGCTCAACCAGGAATTATTGGTTTTCAAGAAGTAAACAGTTGGCAATATGAATATTTATGTGATGTAATGCCTGCTTATGATTCAATTATTACATATCGTGACGAGACACCAGTATTTTCTGAGGGGTGTCCTGTATTTTACAGAACTGATTTATATACACTTGTTGATAAAGGTTCGTTTTGGTTGTCAGAAACTCCTGATGTTATGAGCAAAGATTGGGGAGCTGCTTGCTATAGAATATGTAGCTACGTAATTCTTAAAGATAATGCAACAGAAAAAGAGTTTGTTGTATTTAACACTCATCTTGACCATGTAAGTGATGAGGCTCGTATTAATGGTATTAACGTTGTACTTGATAAGATTAAAGAATTTGGTGGAATGCCAGCAATACTTATTGGTGACCTTAATGCAAAAGAAACATCTGATACATACAAAAGTGCAACAGAGTTTTTCTATGATGTAAAATATCAGACAGATGATACAATGAAGAGTTGCACATATCATAATTGGGGAAAAGAACTTGACCGTGAATGTATTGATTACATCATGGTTTCAAAAACAGGATTTAAGGTTCATTCATATAAGGTTATTCGAGATACTTATGATGGTGTATATACAAGTGACCATTTCCCATTGATTTCAACATTATCTTTTGAATAAAAATTAAGGCGGGGTAGTAGCCCCGCCATTTTTATGCTAATTCTAACCAAATATTTTCTAATTCTTCAAGCTTTTCTTCCTTAACCTTAATTTCTTCAAGTATTTCAGAAAGCCTAGCATAATCACTTGAAACATCTGGATTTTCAATAAGTTGTTTTAACTCGTCAATCTCATTTTGAAGAATTTCCATTTCTTTCTCAGTGTTCATAAGTTTAGCACGACGCTTTCTGTCCTGTGCTTTGTTTTTTCTTGATTCATCATACTGAACTGCGACATTACTTTTTGTTTCGGGTTTTGTCGCTTTTTCTTTTGTATCTATTTGTACATGTTCTTTGTAATAATCGTAATTTCCTTTGTATATGATAATCTCATTAGGTTTCATTTCAATTATCTTGTCAGGCACAGAATTAAGCAAGTATCTGTCATGAGAAACCATGATAATTGTACCTTCATATTGGCTCAAAGCAAGGTCAAGAGCCTCTTTTGCTTTGTAGTCAAGGTGATTTGTAGGCTCGTCGAGTACAAGTACATTTGAACGCTCAAAGGTTATAATGCAAAGTACTACTTTTGCTCTGTTAGCACCACTCATTTCACGGAATCTTTTGAAGACATCTTCATCTTCAATAAGAAATCGTGCTAGCATACTGCGTATTTCATATTCAGTTTTAGTAGGGAATTTACGATGTACTGCTTCCAAAACGGTCATATTGAGGTCAAGTGAAGAAAGCTCCTGGTCAAAATATGAAATCTTAACATTTCCACCCCAACGAGCAACACCTTCACAAGGTAACTTCTTGAGAATTGCTTTAAGCAAAGAAGATTTACCGACACCGTTTTTGCCAACAAAAGCGACTTTTTCACCACGAGAAATTTCTAAGTTAAAGTTTTCAAAAAGTACTCTCTTGCTTTCACCTTTACCAACACTAACTTTCAATTCACGACACTCAAGAATCGTTTTGTGAGGTTCAATATCAAAAGGGAAGGATATGTGCAAATCTTTTACTTGAGGATTTGGTTTTGCTTGTAATTCCATTTTTTCAAGTGCTTTAACACGAGAACCAACACTGTTAATACTACTTGATTTTGCAAGATTTCTTCTTACATAATCTCGTAATTCTTCTATTTCTCTTTGCTGTTTTTCATATTCTTTCGTGAGTGTTTTGATTCTTTCTTCTTTTTGTTTAAGGAAAGAAGAATATCCACCTTTGTATCTTACAAGTTCACCGTTTTCAATTTCACAAATATCAGACGCAACACTATTAAGAAAGTATCTGTCGTGGGAAACTATAATAACAGCACCCTTATATGTTGAAAGGTAGTTTTCCAGCCAACTAAGCATAGAAAAGTCAAGGTGGTTAGTAGGTTCGTCAAGAATGAGCAAGTTAGGATTTTCAACAAGTATTTTTGCAAGTGCAAATCTTGTTTTTTCACCGCCAGAAAGAACAGAAACAGAAGTTTCCATATCAAAATTTCCAAAACCCATACCATTAAGAACGGTGCTGATTCTAACTTCAGCATTGTAGCCGTCTGCAGCATTATATATGTTGGTTAGTCTTTCGTATTCGGCAGAAAGTTTTTCGTAATCTAACTCATTTGCATTAGACATTTGTTTTGAAATATTTTCAAGTTGTGCACGAGTGTCAAATACAAGTTGTAATGCATTTTCAATTTCTTTTTGCAAACTATTAGATGAATTCAAAGCTTCATTTTGTTTTAAATAACCAATACGTAAAACAGGACTTAAGGAAATAGTACCCTCATCACATTCCATATTACCTGAAATAATGTTGAGAAGAGTTGTTTTTCCAACTCCGTTAATTCCTAAAAGTCCTATCCTATCATTATCATTGACAGATAATGTGATATTCTTTAAAACTGATTTGTCAAGAAATCCTTTTGAAACTCCATTTAAAGATATAAGCATTTTTAGCAACCTTTTAACAAAATTTTATTGATTGTAAGACATTATACAATATTCAAATAAAAAATAAAAGAATTTTCGAGTAACATATTTGCTTTTATTAGAATTTTTTAGATTAAACTGCTAAAAATAGAAAAAGATTAGTCATTTAAATGATTGATTCAAGTTATTTTATAGGAGGACATTATGAAAAGGGTATTATCAGTTGTTCTTTCACTTTGTTTTGTTGTTTCAATTTTTGCTTCTTGCAACAGAATTAGTGGTGGCTCTAATCAAAATGCTAATACGATAAGATTTTTAAATTTTAAACCGGAGGTTGCCGAGGTTTACGAGGAAATCGCAAAAGCATATGAGAAGGAAACAGGAGTAAAATTAGTTGTTGAAACTGCAGCAAGTGGAAATTATGAGCAAACACTTACTGCTAAAATGGGCACAAGGGAAGCACCAACGCTATTTCAAATTAACGGACCAAAAGGATATGCAAATTGGAAGGATTATTGCGCAGACTTATCAAATACTGAGCTATACAAGCATTTGGTGGATAAATCACTCGCTGTAACATCTAATGGTAAGGTTTATGGTATCCCATATGTTGTTGAGGGCTACGGAATTATATACAACAAAGCAATTACAGACAAATATTTTGCATTGTCCCAAAAGAACACCGATTTAAAATCTATGGGTGATGTTAAAAATTATGAGACATTAAAAGCACTTGTAGAAGATATGCAAAAAAATGCAGACAAGTTGGGTATAAAAGGTGTTTTTGCATCTACATCATTGAAGACGGGTGAGGACTGGCGTTGGCATACACACTTAGCTAATATTCCTGTTTATTATGAATTTAGAGACAATAAAGTCGATTTGTCTGGAGAAAACACAAAAACAATAGATTTTAAATACTCAGATAATTTCAAAAATATATTTGATTTATATATAAATAACTCTGTTACTAACAAAAAAATGCTTGGTTCAAAAATTGTTGACGAATCAATGGCTGAATTTGCTCTTGGTCAATGTGCGATGGTTCAAAATGGAAACTGGGCATGGAGTCAGATTAGTAATGTAAAAGGAAATGTAGTTAAACCTGAAAATATAAAATACTTGCCAATTTATATGGGGATAGATGGAGAAGAAAACCAAGGCCTTTGTGTTGGTACAGAAAATTTCTTGGCTATAAATTCTAAAGCAAGTAAAGAACAACAAAAAGCAACTGAAGATTTTATTTATTGGTTATTTTCAAGTGAAACAGGTAAAAATTTTGTTGTTAATGAATTGGATATAATTGCGCCATTTGATACTTTTAATGAGAATGAAAAACCTACAGACCCACTTGGTCAAGAGGTAATTAATTGGATGAATAAAGACAATATTCAGACTATTCCTTGGAACTTCACAGTTTTCCCAAGTCAGACATTTAAAAGTGATTTTGGTTCAGCATTATTACAATATTCTCAGGGAACAAAGAATTGGAACGATGTTAAATCGCTTTTTGTTGAAAGATGGAAAAGTGAAAGTCAGTAATTGAGTTAAAGGATGGATAAGTAATGGAAAAGAATATAAAAAAATACTTTCCTGTTTTTGTATTACCGACATTTATTTCTTTTATTGTTGTTTTCCTTATTCCTTTTTTGATGGGAATTTATCTTTCCTTTACAGAATTCACTACGGTAGAAAGTGCAACATGGATTGGATTTGATAACTATATTAAAGCATTTACAAAGGATGAAAACTTTTTAAGGGCTTTATGGTTTACTATAAAATTTACCATTGTTTCCGTAATTACAATAAATATCATCTCTTTTTTTCTTGCATTGCTATTAACAAAGGCATTAAAAGGTACAACATTTTTTAGAACAGTATTCTTCATGCCTAATCTTATCGGTGGAATCGTATTAGGTTATATATGGAATCTACTCATAAATGCTATTTTGGGAGTTTTTGGTTTTGATATAACCTTTGATGCAAGGTTTGGATTCTGGGGTCTTGTTTTTCTTCTTAATTGGCAATTGATAGGTTATATGATGGTAATTTATATAGCTGGTTTACAGAATATTCCTCGCGAGTTAAATGAAGCGGCAAAGATTGATGGCGCTTCATCATTATCAATTCTAAAAAATATTACAATTCCTATGGTAATGCCTTCGGTAACAATATGCTTGTTTTTGACACTAACAAATTCTTTTAAGCTGTTTGACCAAAATCTTGCACTGACGGGTGGTGCTCCAGCAAGAGAAACATCAATGTTGGCATTAGATATTTACAATACTTTCTATGGCCGAATTGGGTGGCAAGGTGTTGGACAGGCAAAAGCGGTTGTATTCTTTGTGATTGTAGCAATAATTGCTTTTATTCAGTTGAAAATTACTGCAAGAAAAGAGGTTGAGAGTTAGTGAATATAAGAAATCGTTTATCAAATATATTGTCATTCTCATTTCTGTTGCTTTTATCTGTAATATTTTTATTTCCGTTATATCTTGTATTAATTAACTCTTTTAAATCAAAGTTTAATATCATTGGTGAGCCGTTTAAATTCCCAAGTGAAGAAACATTTGTTGGACTAGAAAATTATATAAATGGTATAAATTCATCTGGAATTATCGATGCGTTTATTAGAACTACAATTATAACTGTCGGCTCGGTTATCGCAATAATAATTTTTACTTCAATGACTGCTTGGTATATTACAAGAGTAAAATCGACCATTAACAGAATTATTTACTATTTGTTTTTATTCAGTATGATTGTTCCATTCCAGATGGTTATGTTTACCATGTCTGATGTGTGTTATAGATTAGGCTTAAACACAGTATTGGGTATTATACCAGTTTATTTGGGTTTTGGTTCTGGTTTGTCTGTATTTATGTTCAGTGGATTTATAAAAAGCTTACCACGAGAAATTGAAGAAGCAGCCGTAATTGATGGATGTAGTCCTATAAAAACATTTTTCTATGTTGTATTTCCTATATTAAAACCTACAGCAATTACAGTTGCAATTTTGAATGCAATGTGGATTTGGAACGATTTCTTACTACCATACTTGTTGTTAGGTTCTACTGATAAAACTCTTTCTGTTGCAATACAATTAACAATGCAAGGTGCTTATGGTGCGATAGATTGGGGTGGATTTATGTCCATGCTTGTACTGGCTATTATTCCTATAATAATTTTTTATTTGTTCTGTCAAAAGTATATTATCAAGGGCGTTATAGATGGCGCTGTGAAAGGTTAATGGTGATTTAATGGCGTCAATTACTCTTAAAAATATTAGAAAAACTTACGAAGATGGTGTTACCGTCATTGATAATCTTAATCTTGATATTAAAGATAAGGAATTTATTATTTTGGTTGGTCCATCCGGATGTGGAAAATCAACAACATTGAGAATGATTGCAGGTCTTGAAAAAATTACAGATGGTGAGTTAAAAATAGGGGATAGAGTTGTAAATAATGTATCGCCTAAAGACCGAGATATTGCAATGGTTTTTCAAAGTTATGCACTATATCCTCATATGAGTGTATATAAAAATATGGCTTTTGGACTTAAAAATAGAAAAGTGCCTAAAGAAGAAATTGATAAAAAAGTAAAAGCAGCAGCAAAAATGCTTGATATAGAAAATTATCTTCACCGAAAACCACGTGCATTATCAGGTGGACAACGCCAGAGAGTCGCTTTGGGCAGAGCAATGGTAAGAGAACCAGCAGTTTTCTTGTTGGATGAACCATTATCAAATTTGGATGCAAAACTTCGTACTGAAATGAGAAGCAGAATTTTGATGCTTCACAAAGAATTAGAAACCACATTTGTATATGTGACACATGACCAAACTGAAGCCATGACAATGGCTGATAGAATTGTAGTTATGAGAGACGGAATAATACAGCAATTTGACACACCACAGATGTTATATAATCATCCTGTGAATATGTTTGTTGCTGGTTTCATAGGTTCACCACAAATGAATTTTATTGATTGTAAAATAAAGAAGATGGGAGAACAATTCTCACTTCATTTTGATGGTTTTGAAGTGAGTCTTCCATCTAGAATGACAAACCATTTAAAAAAATACAATAACAAAGATGTAATTTTAGGTGTTAGACCTGAAAATCTATCTATTGCCGATAGTGAAGAAAAGAATTCATTTGATTTATATATTGATATCGCAGAAATGACAGGTTCTGACTATTATTTGTATGGTGTGCTGAATAACAAAAAAATTATAGCAAGTGTTCCTTCTAATTATAGTATTAAAAGCGACAAAATGTATAAATTTAAAATTGATGTTGACAGAATTCATATCTTTGATAAAATCAATGAAAGACTTATATGTGATTGACTTTTATGTGAAAAAATTATATAGTTTTATCAGGTGATTTTATGAGAACAAGCGGAGTTTTAATGCATATTTCTTCTTTGCCAGGAAATACAGGAATCGGTACACTTGGTAAAGAAGCATATGACTTTGTCGATTTCCTAAAAAAGAGTGGACAAACGTATTGGCAAGTTTTACCTTTGTGTCCTACAAGTTATGGTGATTCACCATATCAATCTTTTTCAACTTTTGCAGGAAACCCCTATTTCATTGATTTTGATATTTTGTGTGAAAATGGATTGTTACAAAAAGAAGATTATAAAGGTATTGATTGGGGAAAAAATTGTGAAAAAATTGACTTTGATAAAATTTTTAATAACAGATTCAAAGTCTTAAAAATTGCATTTAATAACTTTAAACCTGATAATCAATTCAAAGTATTTTGTAAAGAAAATGACTTTTGGCTTGATGATTTTGCTATTTATATGGCTTTGAAAGATAAGCATAATGGCAAATCTTGGGACGAATGGGGAAAAGATTTTGTCATAAGAAATAAATTATCAATGGATAAAGTCAAAATTGAGTTGAAATCTGAAATTGAATTTTATAAAACAGTTCAATATTTCTTTTTTGACCAATGGAAAAACCTTAAAAATTATGCTAATGATAATGGAATAAAAATAATTGGTGATATTCCAATTTATGTCGCAGGTGACAGTGCAGATGTTTGGGCAAATCCTAAACAATTTTTACTTGACGAAGATTGCAATCCAATTGAGGTTGCAGGTTGTCCGCCTGATGCATTTTCAGAAGATGGTCAGTTATGGGGTAATCCCTTATATAACTGGGATTATATGAAAAAAGATGGATATTCATGGTGGAAGAAGCGTATTGACCATCTCTGTAAAATGTGTGATGTTATTCGAATTGACCATTTTAGGGGTTTTGAGTCATATTATTGCATTCCTGCAGATTCAAAAACTGCAAAAATTGGTGAGTGGAGAAAAGGACCTGGAATAGAATTCTTCCGTGAAATTGAGAGAGATTTAGGTAAAAAAGAAATTATCGCAGAAGATTTAGGATTTCTTACCCCAGCTGTTAAAAAGATGCTTAAACAGAGCAAATATCCAGGTATGAAAGTTTTACAATTTGCATTTGATACTGATGAAGAAAATGATTACCTTCTTCATAATTTCACTAAAAATTCAGTTGCTTATGCAGGTACTCATGATAACGATACAATTATTGGCTATATGAACAAAACCGCACCAAGAAAGACTCGCAAAAGAGCAAGAGAGTATCTTCGTCTAACACGAAAAGAGGGTTATAATTGGGGATTCATGAAAGCAGTGTGGTCAAGTAATTCTGATACTGCTATTGTTACTATGCAAGACCTTTTAGGACTTGGAAATGAAGCAAGAATGAATTTTCCATCAACAACCAAAAATAATTGGCAGTGGAGAGCAAAACCTGGTTATATAACTGATGAACTTGCTGAAAAAGTTAGATATTATACAAGTTTGTATCAAAGAATACCAACAAAGAAAAGAGTAAAATAGATGTCACAGATTGTTAATGAAGCAATAATGCTTTCAAAAAGCAAATATTTAAAAGATATTAAAGAATTAAATTCAAATGAATTGCATGATGTAATTTCAAGTGCAGTAATGTCATCAATTTCAGAAGATTGGCAAAATAGCCGTAATTACAGAATTAAGAATAGAACTGCATTTTACTTATCGGCAGAATTTCTTGTAGGACGTTCAATATATAACAATCTTGTTTCATTGGACATTTATGATGAGATAGAAAACGAATTGAATAATTATGGTGTGTCCTTAAAAGCACTTGAAGATGTTGAAGATGCTGCCCTTGGTAATGGTGGTTTAGGAAGACTTGCAGCATGTTTCCTTGATAGTGCCGCAACAATGAATGTTCCACTTGATGGATATGGAATTCGTTATAAATATGGTCTTTTTAAGCAGGATATTGTAAATGGTTTCCAGACTGAAACTGCTGATGATTGGACTCGTTGGGGCGACCCATGGTCAAAAAGAATTGAGAATGATGCAGTAATTGTTGAATTTAAAGATATGTCTGTAAAAGCTGTGCCTTATGATATGCCAATTATTGGATACGGTACAAATAATGTTGGTACATTAAGACTATGGCAGAGTGAGTCACTTATGCCATTTGATTTTGATTTGTTTAATTCACAAAAATATGATAAATCAGTTGCTTTAAAAAACAGAGCAGAGGATATTTCACGTGTTCTTTATCCAAATGATGACAATAATGAGGGCAAGAAGTTAAGACTTAAACAACAATATTTCTTCTCAAGTGCATCTTTGCAGGATATTATCAGAAAATTTAAGAATATTCACGGAAATGATTTTTCAAAGTTTGCTGATTACATCACAATTCAGCTTAATGATACTCACCCTGTAATTTCAATTCCTGAGCTTATTAGACTTTTAACTGTAAATGAAAAGGTTGACTTTGAAAGTGCTGTTGAAATCTGTAAAAATGTATTTAATTATACTAATCATACAATTATGCAGGAAGCTCTTGAAAAATGGGATTTAAAACTTATTCGTGTGACAATTCCACAAGTTGTTGATATAATAAAACAACTCGATAACATGCTCAAAAAAGAGCTTAAAAATGCGAATATCCAAAAAGAAACAGCTGAAAAAATGCAGATAATTCAGGATAAAAGAGTTCACATGGCTTATCTTGCAATTTTCTGTTCAAAATATGTAAATGGTGTAGCACGTATTCATACGGATATTCTTAAAACTGATGTTTTAAAAGATTGGTATGAGTTGTATCCTGAAAAATTCCAGAACAAGACTAATGGTATTACTCAAAGACGTTGGTTGTTGCTTTGCAATCGTGAACTTTCAGCACTTGTTACAGAACTTTTGGGTTCAAATGAATGGGTAACTGACCTTGATAAACTTAAAGAACTTGAAAAGTATGCAGATGATGAAAATGTTCTTAACCGTTTCATTGAAATAAAAGAAACAAAGAAGAAACAGTTAGTTGAGTTCATAAAAGTTCACGACGGTATCGAAATTGACGAAAATTCAATTTTTGATATTCAGATTAAGCGACTTCACGAGTATAAACGCCAGTTGCTTAATGCACTTGCTATTCTTGAACTTTACTATGAAATTAAAGAAGGTACACTTAAGGATTTCACACCGACAACATTCATTTTTGGTGCAAAATCTGCCCCTGGATATGCAAGAGCAAAAGGTATTATTAAGCTTATCAATGAAATAGCAAAGCTTATTGATAATGATAAGGAAGTTTCAAAATATATTAAAGTAGTTTTTGTTAAAAACTATAATGTTTCCTATGCTGAAAAGCTTGTTGCTGCTGCAGATGTCAGCGAACAGATTTCAACTGCTGGTACAGAGGCTTCAGGTACAGGTAATATGAAACTTATGCTTAATGGTGCTGTTA
>CALEIS010000040.1 GCA_937877675.1 uncultured Clostridia bacterium
TCGGTGGCCGTCGTGCAAAACTTGCTCCACTCGTATATCAGTCACGTGACTGGAATCACGGTGTATTCGTAGGTTCAATCATGGCTTCTGAAACAACAGCAGCTGCAGCAGGTGCAGTAGGTGTTGTTCGTCGTGACCCAATGGCTATGCTTCCATTCTGCGGTTACAACATGGGTGACTACTGGCAGCACTGGATTAACATTGGTAAGACTCTTGATGCTGATAAGGCTCCAAAAATCTTCAATGTTAACTGGTTCAGAAAAGACGACGAAGGCAACTTCATGTGGCCAGGTTTCGGTGATAACCTTCGTGTTCTTGAATGGATTATCAAGCGTTGCGAAAACGAAGTAGATGCTAAAGCTACAGCAATCGGTTACCTTCCATATGCTAAGGACATCAACATTGAAGGTCTTGAAGGTGAAGTTTCACTTGAATCACTTGAAAGCATCCTTGACGTTGATAAGGCTCTCTGGGCTGCTGAAGCAGACGGTATCGGCGAGTTCTATGCTAAGTTCGGCGATAAGCTTCCTGAAACACTTAAGGAAGAACTTGAAACACTCAAGGCTAACCTTAAATAATCGTAATAACAAATATAAAGGCGAAGTTGGTTTCAACTTCGCCTTTTTTGTCAATAAAGTGAGGACTCTTTGACCTTGAATTTCTGAGGAAATAATTGTATAATAGCTTCTATGAGGTGATATACTATGAAACTTAAATTTAATAATGGTAAATTTCGTATAATGCAGATTGCCGATGTTCAGGATACACAGAATACTTCCGATGATACGGTTCGTTTTATCCGTGAGGCATTGAAAATGGCAAAGCCTGACCTTGTAGTTTTTACAGGTGACCAAATTAAGGGTTACGGATTTTATTTAATGGGCGGCGATAATAAAAAGAAGGTTACAGAATGTATAAATAAATTCCTTACACCGCTTGATGAAACTGGAATTCCATTTACATTTGTATTTGGTAATCACGATGACCAGGCATTTTCAATTTCAAAGAAAGAACAGTTTGAGATTTATAAAACCCACGAAAATTGCGTGGCATATAATGCTGATGATGAAATTGATGGTTATTGCAACCATAATCTTGAAATCAAGGGTGAGGATGGCAAAACAAAACTCAATGTTTATCTTATAGATAGCCTTACAGCAACTCTTGACGGTACTTGCGACCATGTTCATGAAAATCAGCTTGAGTGGTATAAGAATACAAGGGATAAACTCAAAGAAGAAAATGGTGACTATGTGCCATCCATTGTTTTTCAACATATTCCTGTTGAAGAAATTTACGAATTGCTTATAGAAGTGCCACAGGGTACACCAAACAGTGCAAGAGGATTCCGTCAGTGGGAAGGCAAGTTCTTTTCAGTTAATCCTGAAAGAGTTAAGGTTGATGAGCGTACATTCATCGGTGAAACTCCAAGCGTACCAAACGAAAATGGTGGACAGTTTGAGGCGATGAATGAAAAAGGTGACGTAATGGCTATGTTCTTCGGCCATGACCATAATAACTCTTTTGTTGGTGAATACAAAGGAATGAAAATGGGATACACTCAGGGTTGTGGATTTAATGTTTATGGCCCAGGCAGAAAAAGGGGAGTCAGAATCTTTGATTTCCAAGAATCAAACCCTGTTGAATTTGAAACCACAACATTGACCGTTGAAGACCTTGAAGATTTCAAAATTACAAAGAAACTCAAACACGGATTTTATACTTATGCCCCAACAAGTGTTGATGCAGTAAAGCTTATTGCTAAAAAATATGTTTTACCAGTAGTAGGTGCAGTTGCAGCGACCATGACAGTTGGGTCACTATTAAAAAAGAAAAGCAAATAAAAATAAGCCTTACCGAAATCGGTAAGGCTTTAATTTTTTTCAATTATCGTTTGTTAGCAACAAGACGATTGTTGATTGATTTGTTTGCATTCTTTTCCATCCAGTTGATAAGACCAGAGTTGTACTTGATTGCTGATGTCTGATTCTTAATGATTTCTTCGCCAAGAGCAGTATATCTGTCATTAATAATCTTTGTTTTAATGTCTGATTCCCACTTTGTTGTTGTATCATTTGCTTCTACGAAGTACATGATGTGGTAACCATAATCAGTTTCAACGATATCAGTATCACCAGGTTTACGTTCACCGTTTACACTCCATAATGCGAATGATTCAACATACTGGCCATCATTTGCAACATTTTCATAAAGACCATCGTTATTTGGTTTGCCTAATGAGTCAACGTCGCCTGTGTGTTTCTTTGTAAGTTCGATGAAGTTTTCTACTGTTGGGTTTGCTTTATATTCGTCAAGAACTTTCTGTGCAGTTTTCTTTGTTTCAGCTTTCTGTTCATCAGTAATTGGAAGAGCTTGACCTTTGTCATCTTTCTCTGCTTCAGGGAACTTGATAAGGATATGTCTTACATCAACTGATGCAAAGTCGATATCTTTATAAGGAAGAGCTTTAATCATAACAACGAAGTATGTGCCTGAACCATTATCGATAACAGTTTTGTCACCTACCTGACGAGCTTCGTCATAAACCCATTTTGCGAGTTCTTCTGTGTTAGAAGAAAGGTTAGCATATGTCTTTCTTTCAGATAATGTATCTTTATCTACATCTTCAAGAGTTTTCTCGGATTTTTCATCCTGTTCTCTTATATCTGCAAAAACAGCATTAATGAAAGATTTTTCGTCAGTAATTTTTTCAAAGATTTTGTCAGCACGTGCTTTTGTTGCTGCAAACAATTCTTCGTGCTTCTTGTCGTGTTCTTCTTCACTTAAATCAGCATGTTCGCCTTCATCCATAGATGTTGTAAGCTTGTAAAGTCTAAGGTCAACAATGTTGTAATTATTCTTGTTAGCGTCGTATTCTGCTGCAATGTCATCTGCAGTCACCTTTGAAGTAATATCAGCTTCAAGTGACTCGTAATATGCAGCTGAAAGAACTTCGTCCTCTAATGCTGTACGAACAATCTTTTCTGTTACACCCTTGCCATACTGAGTACGGAGGAATCTGTTGACACTGAAATCCTGCTGAGCAGCAGTTGTCTTGAGTTCGTGAATAGTACCGTCAATGTAAGTCTGCTTTTCTTCAGAAATAGTAATGTTGTTCTTCTTCGCCATTTCTGAACCGTACTTTACAGAAACATAAGTATTAATTGCTGAATAAGTAAGTGCATCTGCCCATGTTGGGTTTTCAGTATTACCGATTTCTTCAAGAGTTACGCCAACTCTAGCAGCAATTTCTGCAGTAAGTGGCTGTTCGGAAGGAGACTTTGTATAGTCATAACCTGTGTATGCCAAACCTGCACCTTGTCCCATATACTGTTCATACTGTATTGCCTGCTGATAGAAATTCATCCATGTTGTGAAATAGTAATAGTTGAATTCACCAGCGCTCATTTTGTAAGTCATTTCTCCGTCAGCTGATTTGAAAGAAACTTTAATTACCTTTTCAGGAACATCAAAGAAGCTGAGTACTCCATAAACAGCACCTAATCCAATTACAACAGCAAGGACAACAGCAATAACTTTCTTAATGAGTTGCTTTGTTTTTACTTTTTTAGGATTTGATTTAGCCTTTTTTGCGGCTTCTTTTGCAAGACGTGCTTTTCTCTCTTCACGATAAAGCTCGGCTTGTGATTTTTTGTTGTTTTCCACGGGAAAAACCACCTTTTTAAACATTTTTACATTGTAGAATAAAAAAGTATGTTTCTTAGAAGCATACTTTTCTACATTAACGAGTATATTCTATACCATTTTAAGAAAATATACAAGAGTAAATTTGAAATTTAACAATTTATACAAAAAAACATTTTGATTTTTGTTAAGGTGCTTTATTAAACACTTTTCATTAACTTTTTTTGAATTGTTATTGTAAAAATAGAAAAAATACTATATAATTAACACGATTATATTTCGTATGTATAAATATATTAATTAACAAGGAGAAACAAAAATGAAAATTATGGTATTTGATGTTGGCGGTACTGCCATCAAATTTGGTCTTGTTGATGAGAATTTTAATGTCCTTTTCTCAGAAGAATTCCCAACAAACACATACAAGGATACTGACAATATGGTGCTTAGAGCGATGGAAGCAAAACTCAGGGAATACGAAGGTCAGTATGATGCTATCGGTATTTCAACTGCTGGTCAGATAAATTTCGAAACAAGTGAAATCAATGACGGTGTTGGTAATATTCCTAACTATAACCATACAAATCTTCGTAATGAGCTTGAACCACAGTTCAATGTTCCAGTTGCAGTTGATAATGATGTTAACTGTGCAGCTATCGGTGAGGCACATTTTGGTGCAGCAAAAGGAGAAAAAGATTTCCTTTGTCTTACTTATGGCACAGGTGTAGGTGGTTGCATTTACATCAATGGTGATGTTTATCGTGGTTCAAAATATGCAGGTGGTGAGTTTGGTCATATGGCAACTCACAAGGATGGCAGACCTTGTACTTGTGGCAGAATAGGTTGTTATGAAGCATATTCTGCTTGTCGTGTGTTCACAGCATCTGTTTCAGAGCGTATGGGCAGACCAATGAATGGTAGAGAGATTTTTGAACCTGAAAACCTCAAAAACCCAATTATTATGGAAGAAATTGATAATTGGGAAAACGAAATTGCATTGGGACTTCGCAACCTTTGTTATATCTTCAACCCAAGCCTTATTGTTCTTGGTGGTGGCATTATGTCAGAGGATATGCTTATCCGTGACATTCGCAAAAAAGTTGACGAACAACTTGAAGATAATTATAAGCATGTAAGAATTGAAAAAGCACAGCTTCGCAATAAAGCAGGTATGCTTGGTGCAGCGTGGCTTGCAGCAGAAAGACTTAAAAATTGGAGTAAATAATTATGCTTTTTAGGAAAAAGCCTTTTCCCACTAAAGTTGATTATTATAAAATACCACTTGTAGATTTAAGCGTTAAACCTGAAAGTACCCCAGATAGTCTGGGGTATTTGTTTGAATATTCCATTATTGATGATAGTGCTGCATATCTCGGTCATCCCGATTCTGTGCTTTTGAAGAATGGTGATATTCTTACTTTATATCCAAAGGGACACGGTAAAGGTGCTATTTTATCAAAAATCAGTGATGATGGTGGAGTAACATACAATAAAACCATTGAAAATCAACCTGTTTCATGGGAAGATTCTCTGGAAACACCAACGATTTATCGTTTGCAATTCAAAAATGGTGATGAGAAGCTTATTCTTGTTTCTGCTAATTCAAAATGGCCTGGAATGTCAACACTCGGTGGTTTTAATAGTTCAATTTCTACCGACGAGGGGAAAACATGGACGGAATTTAAACGATTTTGGGATAACGATAGCGAAATGCCACTTATTCCTATTGTTGCTATGGCTTCTCTTACACGACTTAAAGAGAATGGTGAGTTCGTTGATAAATGGATGGGTATTTTCCACGATAGTGGTTTTGTGAATTACAAGACAATTCTCACATTCCAAGAAAATGGTGAATATAACTGGTCAAAACCCGAACCATATCTTTCACAGTATCGTGACATTGAAACTTATGCAGGTATTTGCGAGGTTGAATGTGTCCGTTCGGATAGGGGAATGGGTGACGAACTCTGTCTTATTGCTCGTTGCAACAAAAAGAAAAACACAAGTCTTTTGATTTTTTCAAATGATGAGGGTAAAACTTGGTCAAAACCAGTTGAAGCACCTGTAACTCTTAATGGTGAACGTCATAAAGCAGAATGGATGCCTGATGGCAGACTTTTCATTACTTTTCGTTCCATTGAGAGAAACAAGAAAATGGTTAAGAAAATGAGAAAAGATGGTGGCAAGAAAACTTGGTATTCTGAAGGTTGGATTGCTTGGGTTGGAACTTATGATGACCTTAAAAATGGAAACGAAGGTCAGTACAGAATTAAAATTGCCCATACATATATTGAACATCAGAACGAGCCATCACTCAGTGCTAATGCCGATACGGGTTATTGTGGAAATGTTGTCCTTCATGACGGTACAGTGGTCACATCATCTTATGGTGTTTTCTCTCCTGAAGAAAAGGAAGAGGGAAAATATAAAACAGACAAAGGAAGACAAAAACGCAAAACATTTATTGTGTCAAAACGTATTAAACTCAGTGATGTCGAAAAGTTAATAAAATAAAATCAACTGTCGGTTATGTAATATAATCGACAGTTTTTTTGTGTTGTAAATAGGAATATATTGTGATAAAATAAGTTTTATAGTAATAAGTTGTTAAGTAACTATTAGTGGGGAATGATAATATGAGATATTGTCCTTTTTGTATGAATGTCATAGGAACAGGTGATGTTATTTGTGGTGCTTGTGGAAAATTTGTAAACGAAGAAGTGCCAACACATCACTTAAAACCTGGAACAATTCTTTATAATAAAATTTATATTGGAGCATCTCTTGGTGAAGGTGGCTTTGGAATTACCTATATAGGCAGAGATTTAAACCTTGATATAAAAGTTGCTGTTAAAGAATTTTACCCAAATGGTTATGTAAACAGGGCTAATACTATCTCACCAAATTTGTCCTGTGGTGGAGCAATAGATAAACTAGATTTCTTCGAAAAAGGCAAAGAAAGATTCTTACAAGAAGCTCGTGTTCTTGCAAAATTTTCTAAGGACCCTGGTGTAGTTGAAGTTAGAGACTTCTTTGAGGAAAATAATACTGCATATATAGTTATGGAATTTCTTGAGGGTATAGACCTTAAAGAATTCTTAAAAAGAAATGGAAGACTTACACCAAATCAAACACTTAATTTGTTGATGCCAGTAATGGACGCTTTGAGAAAAATTCACGCTCAAGGACTTATACATAGAGATATTAGTCCTGATAATATTCGACTTGTTGATGGTGGAGTAAGACTTCTTGACTTTGGTGCCGCAAGGGATATGTCGGCAGTTGCAAACAGAAGCCTGTCTATTATGCTTAAACCTGGTTATGCACCTGAGGAGCAATATCGTAGTCGAGGAAATCAAGGCCCTTGGACAGATGTTTATGCTCTTTGTGCGACTATGTATAAATGCATTACGGGTGTAACGCCTGATGACTCTACACAACGTTTATTTAATGATGAATTAAAAACTCCAACAGAATTGGGTATTACAATTGACCCTACATTTGAATATGCCTTAATGAAAGGTCTTGCAGTAGTACAAAATAACAGATGTCAGTCAATTGACGAATTACTTGCACTGTTTCAAGGAAAAGGAGTAGAAATTGTTGAGGATGAAGATAAGACGGTTGCTGTAAACAGTGATGACAAAACAATAGATTCTAATAATGTTGTAAACTATAATTCTGCTTCTGCTAATCCTAATATGGCATACGCAGATAATTCTTATGATATACCGACAGTTGCACAGACTAACTTTAATGTTGTTAAGGATGAACCAGTTGTTGTAGAACAGGTTAATAAGCCTAAAGCAAAAAAAGAGGCTCGCTTAGCCAAAAAGTTTAACTCTCTAACTCCTGAGCAAAAAGAAAGCATACGACCTATATATAGAAAGTATATGGCTTTACTTATTTCTGTGATTTTAGTATTTCTTATTGCAGTGACTGCTTCCATTATAATATCCTCATATATGGCACAGGATGCTAAAGCGACCTATGATACGCTTGTTGAACTAACAGAAAACAGTTATTCTTACGACGCATCCTTGTGGGCAGAAAGAAGTGAAGCATTTGATGAATACTTCAGAATAAAATCTTTAGGAAATACCGTTTGTTTAGTTATTGAGACACTTACTTTAGTTTGTATAATAATTTTACGTATTATATTTAAGAAAAAATACCCATATTTCACTGAAAACTTGTTTTATTATATGAAAAAGCAAGAAAAGCTTCTTTTAAAGAAATAATAAAACTAAAAACAGATGAATATGTTTATAAAAGCAACAGCCTGAAAACTGTTGCTTTTTGTTATGTGTAAATAATGCAATGTGTTTGTTAAATTTGAATTTATCGGGATGAATCTGTAGGGGTCGGCGTCTTCGACGACCCGCCGTTGGTTTACCTATTCATTTGGTTCGGGTCGTCGAGGACGCCGACCCCTACGATGCACTAAATTGGTTTTATTATAATTTGCAACGCAGTTCCGACATTTTGCACTTTGCACTTTACATTTTGCATTCAAATCGACAAACTCCAATTTGTTAGTTTATTCAATCGGATATTTTGTATCACACGGAGTATTTCCTTGCAAAAAAGTGGAATATATGCTACTATAATTCTACAATATTTTCGGAGATGCTTTTATGAAGAAAATCAGTAAATTTCTTATAATCAGTTTGACATTGATTATGGTAATTTCAATAATACCAATGTCAAGCATTACAGTAAGTGCTGCTACATATTCAGGCAAATGTGGTTACAACCTTACTTGGAGTTATAACACATCAAATAAGACTTTAACCATTTCCGGCACAGGTGCAATGTATGATTATGACTCTGATAATCGTCCGTGGGAAGACTATGAGGACAGTATTAAAACGGTTGTAATCGGTGACAGTGTAACGACAATTGGTGGATGTGCATTTATTTCTTGCGACAGCCTTACGAAAGTAACAATCGGTGATAGTGTAACAACAATTGGTGAGGATGCATTTCAATGGTGCGAAAGCCTTACAAGTGTAACAATCCCTGACAGTGTAACAACAATCGATGCTTATGCATTTAATGGTTGCACCAGCCTTACAAGTGTAATAATCCCTGACAGTGTAACAACAATCGGTGATGATGCATTTGGTAATTGCACCAGTCTTACAAGTTTTACAGTAGATAGTAACAATAAATATTTTTCAAATGATAAATACGGGGTATTATTCAATAAAAACAAGACAACACTTATTCAATATCCAAGAGGCAACACAAGGACAAGCTATACAATCCCTGACGGTGTAACATCAATCGGTGAAAGTGCATTTCTTAGGTGCACCAGCCTTACAAGTGTAACAATCCCTGACAGTGTAACAACAATTGGTAATTGTGCATTTTATTGGTGCACCAGCCTTACAAGTGTAACAATCCCTGACAGTGTAACAATAATTGATGATTTTGCATTTGACGATTGCGAAAGCCTTAAAAATGTATATTATAATGGTACAGAAGAAGAGTGGAAAAAAATCTCTATTGGAGCAAATAATGAAACTTTAAAAAATGCAAATATTCAGTACAAAGGATGTGTTCATCAATACGGCAGTTATGTAGTTACAAAAGAAGCAACTTGTGTAGCTACGGGAGAAAAGACTGCCACATGTTCTAAATGTAAAGACACAAAAAAAGAAACCATTCCAAAGAAATCGACTCACAACCTTGACCTTACAAAAGAAAAAGTATCAAAGAAACCAACTTGTACAACAGAGGGAGCAAAGCAGAATTATTGTAAGGATTGTAACAAATATATCGACAATGGCATAATTCCTGCAACAGGTCATCAGTTTGATGATTCTAATATAAAACAGCAACCAACATGTATTGAAAGCGGTTTGGGTGTTGGTAAGTGTAATGCTTGTGAATTTGAAAGCGATACTCCTGTAACACTTCCTGCAACAGGTCATAATTTTGGTGAATGGGTTATCACAATACAACCAACTGACACAACGGATGGTGAACGGACAAGGACATGTGCTACTTGTCAGTTTGTTGAAACACAGACGTTGGACAAACTTTCAACAACACTTGATGAAGAAGTTGTGAATCGAGATGAATCCAATACAAATCCAATAGAAAATAAAAACGAACCAAGTAGTAAGGACGAAGAGAAGAAGGGATTGTTTGGACTTTTTGACGAAGAAATCAGTGATAGTAACAAAGTTATAGCAATTGGTAATATAGCGTTAGCGATTATAGCTTTTTTGTTGATAATATATGTATTATTCATCCAGCGACGCAAGGAAGAATAGATGTTGACAAGTGCAAAATGTAACAATTCGTTTGCAATTATAAAAATTTACCCACCGAAGGAAATTCCCTCGGTGGGATTTTTTATGTTAATATTCTATGCGTTGTGTCAGAGTAACAAAATTCATCTTTAAGGATGAAAATTTCGTAGAACCCACTAAAATATATTACTCATTAACGGTTTTTCGCTGCGAATTAGGTGGTGCAATTCGTCAATAGCCAAATCGGCTTGTTGTTCAAGCCTTTCCATATTGCCTTGTTGGGCATATACGGGGAGGCTTTTTATTAATTCTTCAAGTTTGTCTGTTTCTTCGTGACGGATAAAGCTCTCAACAAGTCCGTGAACCTCTTCCCATAATTCCACAGCATCATCTGCCATTTTAACTGCATTTACGGTTTCTCCTTTTTGTGAAACAGTACAGATATCCCACAAGTGGTTTTCCAGTTGATTACAGGCATTATCAACTAAAAAATATCCTGTAAAAGAAATTATAAATGCACCGAGGATTGCAGAAATTGCAACGACTATTCTTTTCATAAATTGTCCTTTCTAATAATGGTGTGATTTCCTGTTGCATCAACTGTCATTAGCATAATATCTTCGATTTGGATGTGTTCCTTTTCTGCAATTTTATGCACCTTGTTTTTGTTCATATTGCAGATTTTAAAATCCTGTGTCACGATTTTTCCGTCAATTACAACTGTACATTTAAAACCCTGTGGGTCAGGGGATAATTTTAAATCTTGCCTTGTAACAGTATCATGTTCTGGTTTTAAAAGTACACTGACTTGACCATTGGTTTCAACTATGGCATATTGCACTTGTGCGATGTCGAAAATATCCTTTTGTCGGAGTGCTTCAAGCAAATCATCAATGGTAAATCTCAATTCTTTCAGTAATTTTTGATTTAAGATTCCGTCATTGATAATCACAACAGGGTGACCTTGCATAAATGTACGAAATTTAATGCTTTTCATATTGAAAACTGATGTGAGAATTTCAAATCCAACCAGTAGGAAAATGGGAATAAGAGTGTTTACCAATGGAATATCTGTGTCCTGAATGGGGATTGAAATAATCTGTGAAATGAGTAATGTGACAACTAAATCAGATGGCTGCAATTCACCAATTTGTCTTTTTCCCATAACACGGACACTGACTATTGCAAGAATATACAAAATAACTGTTCTAATTAAAGTAACAAACATAAAATCACCATTTCTATTTTTACCATGATGCAGAGTAATATTCTGTAAACAAAGGTAAATGATATGAATGGTGATTTTTTATGAGTGAAAATTGGTTTCAGAAAAAAATAGATGAGATAACTGTTAAGGATAACAATAGTACAGAAAAGAGATTTGTAGATACTAATTTGCAGAAAAATATGATGTATATAAAACAACAATTTGGTGATGCCTTTGATGTTAAATACAGAAAATATAATGCCTCAGGTAAAGAGGTTTATTTTGTTATGGTTGACGGTATGTGCAATAGTTTGCTTGCCACAGAACAAGTAATTCTGCCAATTATTGAGGCTGATTTTACAGATGAGAGTGGGGATAAACTTATTCATTCTGCAGCCGACAGAGTTTCGGCAAGTATTGATAAATCAATAACAAATGACATTGACGAGGCCATTCGTGAAGCTATTTATGGCAGTATAATTATGCTCACCGAAGGCTCACATTTTGTCATTATGTTTGGTGTTCAAGGGTTTCCAAAACGAGCAGTCCTTGAACCCTCAACGGAGATGCAAGAAAGAGGCTCTCGTGAAGCCTTTGTTGAAAGTTTTAAGGATAATGTAACGATGATTCGTCGTCGTGTGAGAAACCCTGTTTTTAAAACACAGATTGTGGAAGTTGGAACTACCACTAAAACTCGTGCTTGTGTATGCTATATGTCCGACAGAGTGGATAAGAAGATGCTTGAAAATGTTGTCCAGCGACTAAAAGACTCAACTCTTGATACAGTTTTGGGCTCGGGATATCTGCAACCATTTCTTGATACAAAGTATTCTTCAATTTTCAGCGGTGTGGGTTTTACAGAAAGGCCCGATGTGCTTACAGCAAAAATAGGTGAGGGGAAAATCTGCATAATTGTTGATGGCACACCAAATGCACTCATTGTGCCATATCTTTTTATTGAGCATTTTCATTCTCTTGATGACTATTTGAAAAGACCATATTATGCGACCTTTATCCGTGTGCTTAAAGTTATTTCATTTCTTTTTAGCGTGTTCATTCCGGGCCTTTATGTTGCGATTTGTACTTTTCATCAGGAAATCATACCTGAAACAATGATTTTTGGAATTACAGGTCAGGAGAGTCGTACACCATTACCTATAATGTTTGAGGCATTATTCATTCACCTTATTTATGAAATTGTCCGTGAGGCAGGGCTTCGAATGCCGAAGAGTGTCGGTCACGCAATTTCAATTGTAGGGGCATTGGTAATCGGTGAATCAGCCGTTACAGCAGGGATTTTGTCTGCACCAATGCTCATTGTAGTGGGTCTTACTGCCGTAAGCTCATTTGTAGTTTCAACTCTCTATGAGCCGGTTGCTGTCCTTCGATTTGCATTTATTATTGTTGGTGGAATTTCAGGTCTTTATGGTATTATGCTTTGTTTTGCTGCTGTGCTTATAAATGCTTCGGCAATAAACCCATACGGAGTGCCATTCACATCCCCATTGTCACCTACAAAAATCGGAGCATGGAGGGATTTGATTTTCCGTGCAGGGTGGAAAAAGATGGGACAAAACAGAATGCAAGTAAATAAAATGGAGAAATAAAATGGAAGCTACAAAAGGAAAAATAAGTGCATTTCAATTTTTCACAATGCTGTTTTTAAGTCGTACTCTTACAACAGTAACCTATCTGTCATCATACACAAAAAATATTCGACTTTCCGATATGCTTGTGCAACCAATTTTCAGAATTTTAATTGGTACAGCAATAATGCTTCCTTTGTATTTTCTGTATAAGAAAAACACGGATAAAAATCTGTTGGATATTGTAAACAATAGGTCAAAGGTGCTATCGAGGATGTTTGCCATAATCTTTGTGGTCTTTTTCTTTTATTTTACAGTAGTGACAATGGCAAGGCTTGACCTTTTTGCAGGGACAGTTGTTTTTCCTGAAACAGACCTGACATATATCTTGATTTTTGCCGTTGTCATTTGTTGCTACGGAGCATTTTTAGGCTTTGAAGCCTTGGGACGAAGTTCAGTTATCTCATCTGCATTTGTAATTCCTGCATTGATTTTTATTATGGTTACTCTCGTCAAAAAGGTTGATTTTCTGAATCTTACACCAATTTTTTATAATGGAGTAATGCCTGTTGTAAAGGTTGCAGTTGAATCTGTGGGGCAAACTGTGGAATATGCCATAATCGCTCTTGCATTACCAAGGGTCAAGGGTAATGTGAAAAAAGGTTTTTTCATCTGGTTGATATTACAAACTTTTTTAATGGCAGTTATGTTCTTTTTTGCCTGTACAGTTATGGGGAATTTTGCATCTACACAGCTTTTTCCATTTCACACTCTTGCAAGTCTTGCGGATTTTGCGATGTTTAGTCGTCTTGATGCCATTTTCACAAGTGTATGGATTATGTGTGCGTTCATTAAAGCAGGACTGCTCATCTATTTACAAGCACACATCCTTACAACCTATTTTGGAAGATTTAGAAGAATAACCTATATTTTCGCAATCGGAATTTTAACAATAGTTGCAAACTTATTTATTTCAGGACAAATCAAAAGGTTTACTTTTGTCGATAACAGTACAATTAAAATTGTTTTAACTTTAATTACTGTTGTTTTAATTCCTTTATTCGTAATCTTGTTTTTCAGAAAGGAGAATAGTGTATGCGAAAAGTCGGAGTAGTTTTACTTGCTTTAATTGTTTCAATTTTTACTTTTAATGGTAGTGAAATATATAAAAAAGATATAAGAAACCGCCTTGTAATTCAGGGGATTGGAATTGATGTGGAGGAAAACGGAGAATACTCTGTTACAATTCAGGCTATTGATACCAATGCTCAATCCGCATCATCCTCCGACGGCGCATCTCAACCACCTTTAAGGACTTTTGATGTAAAAGGAAATACAATTTATACTGCAATTAAGAGTGTAACAGAGTTAGAGGGTAAACTTCCTCTGTATTCTCAAAACAGAATTATCATTTTAGGGAAAAGTATAACTGAAGAAAATATGGATGATGTTATTGATTTTTTTGTCCGTGATGTGGAAAATAGTTCATCTGTTTGTATTGCAGCAGCAGAAAAAACTGCAGGTGAAATTTTAAAAGCCAAAAATGGAGAAGAATATATAAGTGCAAGGAATATTGAAATCGCAATTAATTCCAGTGAATATGACGGACGAATTTTTAAAATACAGTTGTATGATTTGATTAACAGATATAATTCCAGTACAAAGGATTTTGCAATTCCCTTACTTTCTGTAATTGAAAAAGACAAGGAAAAAAGTGTTGAAATAATCGGTACTGCACTTTTTAACAATACAAAATATCGTGAGAAAGTCTCAAAGGAAGAAACAGTATTTCTCAATATGCTTTATGACAGAATAAATAATTCTGCCCTAGCCTATGACTACGAAGATGGAAAAAAGGTTTCTCTCAATATCATTGAAGCTAAAACAAAAAGAAAAGTAAAGTTAGAAAACGGAAAACCCACTTTTAGTATTTTAATCAAACTTAAAGCAGATGTTGCCGAAATCAATGGTGGTGTTTCTGCTGAAATGGAAATAGCCGAAATTGACAGAATAAGTCGGGCAGGGGAAAAATATGTAAAGGGCGAAACAGAAAAACTAGTTTATAAAATGTATAACGGATACAATAGCGATGCCGTGGGTTTTGGGCGACTTTTGTATATTCATGAAACGGAATTTTTCAAAGATAACGAAAAAAATCTCGACTCCGTTTTGCAAAATAGCAATTACGAAGTCGAGGTAAGTTTAGAAATTAGGAGAATCGGTCACGAGTTTGTAGTTTAATAGAGTTCACCATTACTACTGTCATAGCAAAGTCGTTTTTCTTCACCGTTTTCAATATATTTAATTTCAATAAGATTTTTTGAGATGAATTCAGCGGAAATAAGCTGTGGTCTGGTGTTGTTGAAGATATGTAACAAAACATCCATTTTTTCGCTATTGTAATCACCAACATTATCGGATGTGAAAAGCAAACTACCGAAAATATGGTTTACTATTGCAGAAATTTTTCTTTGGTCAAAGGTGCTTGTCATATTGTTATCACGAAGCAAGAAAACGTCAGGGTCATTAGCAAATGCTCTGCCGTCAAGTCCACGACGGAAAATAGTGTTCCAGAGAGTTGTTCTTGTGCAAACGTCTTCAAGATGAACCTTGAATTTTGTCCATTCAAGACCGATGTCAGCACCGATACGACAATAGTCAACCTTGCCGAAGGCAGGATGGAGTGGTACACCACAACCGAGAATGAGTTTATCGCCAACACATTCACGAATAAAGTCCATAGCCTCACACATTAACTGACCACGGGATTTTCCGTTTCTTGGTACAACACATGCAGAATAAAGAAAATCAAGCTTAACCATATCGTATCCCCATTCATTAAGGACAACATTAAAGAAATTCTTTATGTGTGCACGGACTTCTTCATTTTCGATGTCAAGGCCATAGAAACCGCCCCAATTAAGACCACAGGACACCTTTTTACCATTTTTGTCACGGATAAGCCAGTCGGGATGCTCTTTTGCAACTTTTGATGTGTACTGGCATGAAAGTGGAGCAAGCCAAAGACCTGCTTTCATACCTTTTTCGTGGATTTTGTCGGCAATATATTTCATTCCGTTAGGGAATTTTTTACTGTTAATGCTCAACCAGTCACCAACAGCGGTCTGATAACCGTCGTCAATCTGGAAAATGTCGATTTTCGCATCTACCTTTGAAAGTGATTCAAGGTCAGTTGTGACAATATCCTCTGTAATATTCTGATAGTAGTTGTACCATGTTGTATAGCCATTTGTTCTGCCAACTCGTGGTGCAGGAACATTCATAGCAGAGAAATATTTGTCATAAATCTCATTTTCGTTGCCGTTAAAGTGAACAACGTCAATGAGTACATATTCATCCTTTATAACAACGCCCTCTAACTCACGCTCAAAGGTGATTTCGTTTTCAGGGGCAAGAGCACGGATTACTGTGTAACCCCAACGCTCACTGAGTGAGCCGAAAAGGTCAAAGTTTTCACCATTACGGACATAACCATATGAAAAACCATGGAAATAGCCTTTCTGTTGGTCATATTTCACGAAATCATAATCGCCATAAGCCGATGTTGGCAAAATTCGTCTGATTGCTTCTTGTTTGAAGTTCAATTTAAGAGGCTCGTCGTTGATGAAATATTCCTTGCACTCTGTCCATGATTGATATCCATTAAGAAAAATGCGAGAATCCTTCTGGAAATCATATGGAATTGTCATTTTAAACTTAACGTTTTCCATTTCTGCAAAAGGCTTGATGTTAAGTTTAATATGGTCCTGAGTTGCAAGGTAATCAATTGAGAAATGCTCAGTTTCAAAAAGATTTGTCTTATACACAACTTTATCAACCATATATTCAATATTAATTTTAAATCGTTTCATAAATGTAGCCCCTTTCTGCCTTATACAAAAATTATAGTTTAATAATATTAAAAATGCAATACACTAAAGGGCAATTATATAACTATTTTTGTTTGACACTAAAAACTTTTTCGTGTATTATTATTGTATATAATTATGCCTTAAAGGGAGCGTAAAATGATGAGCATTAAAGAGATTTTTGAATATTGGTGTACCTTTGATGAGGACACAAAAAATGAACTTTTAAGCCTTACTGATGAAAAGGAAATTGAAGATAGATTTTATAAGGAATTAGAATTCGGCACAGGCGGACTCCGTGGTATTATGGGTGCAGGTCCTAACCGAATGAATAGATATACAATCGCAAAGGCAACAAAGGGATATGCTGATTATCTTAAAGGTCGTTTTCAAGGTGACATTAGCGTTGCTATCGCCTATGACTCACGAAATAACTCGCAGTATTTTTCACAAGTTGCAGCAGGTGTGCTTTCTGCAAACGGAATTAAAGTATATATTTACGATACACTTATGCCAACACCTGTACTTTCATTTACAACAAAGTATTTAGGCTGTAACGGTGGTATTGTGCTTACTGCAAGTCATAATCCAAAGGAATATAACGGATATAAAATCTATGACGAAAAAGGTTGTCAGTTAGTACCACAGTTTGCAAGTCAGGTTATTGAATTTGTAAATGTAGTTACAGATTTGAAGAGTGTTACAGTTGATGATTTTGACAAGGCAGTTAGTGACGGTAAAATCGTTGTAATCGGTGACGATGTACTTGATGAATTTATTAAAGAAGTTAAGAAACAATCCATCTATGAAGAAAAATCAGACCTTAAAATTGTTTATACTGCACTTCACGGGTCAGGTAATATTCCAGTGAGAAAAGCACTCGATGGAATGAATGTTTCAATCGTAAAATCTCAGGAACTCCCTGACGGTAATTTCAGTACAGTCCGTTCACCAAATCCTGAAGAAAAGGATGCTCTCACTATTGCAATCGCACAGGCAAAGGATGAAAATGCAGATTTTGTTCTTGGTACAGACCCTGACTGTGACAGAGTAGGTACTGCAGTTTTACACAATGGCGAATATGTACTTTTGACAGGTAATCAGGTGGGTGCTTTGCTTGTTGATTTTGTACTCTCACACAGAAAAGATACTCTCAACGAAAAATCAACACTTGTAAAGACTATCGTTACAAGTGAACTTGGTGCAGATATTGCTAGAAGTTATGGACTTCACATTGTTGACACTCTCACAGGTTTTAAATATATCGGTGACCAGATTGGAAAATACGAAATCAATGGTGACAGAGAATTTGTAATTGGTTACGAAGAGTCCTACGGTTATCTTGTTGGTACTCACGCAAGAGATAAGGATGCTGTTGTTTCATCAATGCTTATCTGTCAGATGGCAGCATATCACAAGAATAACGGCAGAACACTTGTTGATGCACTTAATGCTATTTATGCGAAATATGGTTTCTATCTTGATGCACTTGACACATTCGTGCTCAAAGGTAAGGATGGTGCCGAGAAAATTCAGAGCATTATGTCAAATATGCGTGAAAATGGCTCATCACTCTTTGATAACATTAAAACTGTTCTCGATTACTCAAGGGGCATTGACGATTTGCCAAAGGAAAATGTGCTTAAATACACATTCACAGACGGTAGTTGGATTGCAGTTCGTCCATCAGGTACTGAACCAAAACTTAAAGTTTATTACTCAATGTGTGGCGAAACAAAGGCAGTTGCAACAGAAAAACTTGAAAATATAAGAGCAATTCTCAAAAAAGAAATTGAGGGTTAATTATGAAAGATTACATAAATACAATAATCAAGCCGAAACTTCAGGGTGACGGTGGAGAAATTGACTTTGTATCATACGAAAATGGTGAACTTACTGTGCTTTTACAGGGAGAATGTTCAAAATGCCTTATAGTTGACCGTTGCCTTCGTTGGATAGAAAGCGAAGTTGTGCGAGATATGGGCGAATGTGTAAAAGTAATTGCACAGAAGAAAAAACCATTTTTCTGGGATAAAGATTAAGGCGGTGAAGTGTAAATGGCACATATTAAAGTTGTTAGACGAAGTATGCGTCCTGAAGAATGGACGGATTTACGCTTCGGTTGGCTTAAAAGATACATATATGGTGAAAAATTTGAAATAGAAAATCTCAAAGTCCGTGATGCTCGTCAGGTTGCAGAAATGCAGTATGAGTATTATCCCGAGGGTTGGAGAAATCTTCGTAAAGGTGATATGTACTTTACTCCTGACGGAACTGCATTTTTTGAAGCAGATGTAGTTATTCCCGAACATCTTCGTGGAAAAGAACTTTGGTTTTCACTTAAAACTGCTGCCGAAATTATCGTTAAAGTAAATGGCAAATATGTTGGTGGTGTTGACCCTAACCGTGACAGACTTTTGCTCACTCCATATCTTAATGGTGCAACTGAACTTCATTTTGAAATGGAAGGCTACAACCGTTCAAAACCTGATGACGAGAGAAACCCTGAATCATTGTCGGTTCGTGGTTGCCGTCAGATTTTTGAAGGTGCATACCTTGCAACAATCAATCATACTGTTCTTGATTTGGTTTATGACCTTGAACTTTTGCTTGATATTGCAAAAAGTGATTTGTTCAACGAAGATTATCGCAGTTTCTTAAATCGTGAAATCAACAATGCACTTAATCTCATTGACTTTGATGACTTGAAAAATGAGGATGTTGCAAGTGCAAAGAAATATGTTGATGACGTAATTTATGCAAATGATGATTACAAGGGTAATGGTGATGTGGCACTTGTTGCTCATTCCCACCTTGATATTGCATATTATTGGCGTAGAATTCACTCTGTTCAGAAGAATTTAAGAACAATTCTTATTCAACTTCGTCTTATGGACAGATACCCTGATTTCAAATACACTCATACTCAAGCATACACATACGAAATGCTTGAAAAGTATTATCCTGATGTATTTGAAGAATTAAAAGAGAAAATTGCAAATGGTCAGTTTGAGCCTGTTGGGGCTATGTATGTTGAGCCTGACTGCAATATTCCTTGTGCAGAGAGCTTAATTCGTCAGTTTATTTATGGTCAGCACTATTTCCGTGAAAAATTTGGTAAGACTATTAAAAACTGTTGGTTGCCAGATGTTTTTGGTAACTCTTGGATTTTACCTCAAATTCTTAAAAAGAGTGGCGTTGACTACTTTGTATCAAATAAAATGTCAACTTGGAATGATACAAACAGATTCCCACATAACAACTTTATCTGGAAAGGTATCGACGGTAGTGAGGTTTACGCTTGTGTGCCACCAACTCATTTTATAACATGGAATATGCCTTCACAAATTCAGGAAAACTGGGAAGCATATCAGGATAAAAACCAAGGTGGACAAACAATGTCTATGTTTGGTTATGGTGACGGTGGTAGTGGTTGTACTGAAGAAATGATTGAGGTTATGCATCGATTCAATAAACTCTCAATTATGCCAAAAACTGAACATGTCAGCGGTCAGGAATTCCTTGAAAGAAACCTTAAAGATAACAAAAATCTTTCAAAATGGGACGGTGAACTTTATCTTGAAATGCACCGTGGCACATTCACCACAAAGTCAAAGATGAAGAGATATAACCGTCAACTTGAATATAAACTTCGTGAAGCAGAGATTGTTTCAACTCTTCGTCATTTAAAGGGTGAAGAATATCCACACGAGGAAATTCGTGATATTTATAAGAAACTTCTTATCAACCAATTTCACGACATTCTTCCAGGTAGCCATATTACACCTGTTTATCGTGATGCTATGGCAGATTATGAAGAAATCGAAAAGAGAGTAGAAAAACTTATCGGTACAGGTGAGGAGTATTTCAATTCACTCAATTTCCCAAGAAAACATCTTACATTCGTTGAGAATGAATTTGGTAACAGCACTCGTTATGGCAAGAAGGGTAATTGGGTAATTCCAAACCTTCCTGCTCTTTCGTGTGGAGATATTAAGGTTGAAGAAACTGACGAAGAATGGCTTTCAATCGGAGAAAAGGTTGTTACACCATTCTATGAAATTGTGTTTAATACTGATGGTAGTATCGAAAGCCTTTATGACAGAGAACTAGGTCGTGAATGGGTAAATGGCGAGTTTAACAAACTCAAACTTTATAAGGATAATCCTGGTGTTTATGACGCTTGGGATATTCTCCCTAATTATAAGGACAGAGAAGTTGACATTCAGATTGTTTCACCACTTAAAACTGTGGAAA
>CALEIS010000041.1 GCA_937877675.1 uncultured Clostridia bacterium
ATCCTATTCTCTTTTATGGGTGGTATTGCGTGGAATACAGAAAATATGTATTTCAACACCTTTATTACAAATGAAATATATGCCGATGTATCACAGTCTGCAATTTTAGGCTCGATGGAAGCAACAACAGCTGTTGCACGTATGGTTGCACTTTCTGCAGTTGCGGCGGTGGTTACAACATTTATAATGGGTGCTCTCAGTGATAAACTTAAAAATCGTAAGATGTTTATTTCTGTTGGTTACATTTTTTGGGGATTTGTTACAGCTTTATTCGGCTTTATTACAAAAGAAAATGTAGCAAGTCTTTTTAACCTTTCAGATGAAGCTAAAATCCTTGGTACAACTGTTTGGTTTGTTATTTTGATGGATATTGTAATGACCTTTATGGGGTCAACAAGCAATGATGCAGCATTCCAAGCATGGGTAACAGATGTGACTGTGCCAAAGCAAAGACCGATTGTTGAAACGGTATTGTCAGTTGTTGGTACTATATCTTCTTTTGCGGTTACAGGTGTTGGTAGTTTTGCTCAAGCAGGTACAATCACATATAAAGTCTTTTTTATAGGTCTTGGTGTGGTTGTTTCTCTATGTGGTGTCGTAGGTCTTTTCTTTATTAAAGACCCACCACGTACTTTGCAAATAGAAACCTCATCAAATTATTGGGCAGACCTTTTCTATGGTTTCAAACCTTCTGCTATAAAAACAAATGCAAGACTTTACCTTACTCTTATATCATTTTGTTTTTCAATTATTTCATTCCAAGTTTTCTATCCTTATCTTCTTACATATGTTCAGTATGTAATTATTCCGGATAATGGTGGAGTGAAAAACATTCTTAAACCATCTGTTATTATAACTGCAGTTATAGTTGTTGCAATTCTTCTTATTTGCATTGTAAAACTTCTTAAACTTGCAACAGAAAAAAAGGGATTCTGCCTTGTAGTTGGTGTTGTTGCAATGACGGTAGGATTTTTGCTCCTTTCAACAAGTACAAGCATTTATGTTATTCTTGTAAGCATATTGCCCGTAGTTATTGGTAACGCAATGGTTAACATCCTTTTCAGTGCAACTGTAAAGGACTTTATCCCTGAAGGTAAAACAGGTCTTTTCCAAGGTATAAGAATGATTTTTGTTGTGCTTCTTCCTATGGTAATTGGCCCTGTTATTGGTGATATGGCATGTCAAAGAGCAGCACAAACAATTATAAATGAAGCAAATGCAGAAGTAATTGTTCCTGCAAAAGATATGTTCCTTTGGGCAGGTGTGGTGAGCATATTAGCACTCATTCCGCTCTATTTTCTTATTAAAAAAGGCTTTGATGTAGAAGAAAAGAAGAATGTTGAGGCAGCGTAGTATGAATAAATGGAATTTTTATACAACAAATGAAATAAGACCACAGGGGTGGCTTCGTCGTCAACTTGAAATTCAAGCAGAAGGACTCAGCGGCAATTTACATAAGATTTGGCCCGATATTCGTGATAGTCAATGGATTGGTGGCAAATGCGAGGGTTGGGAAAGAGTACCTTATTGGCTTGATGGATTTATACCTCTTGCCTATCTTCTTGAAAATGAAGAAATGATTGCAACTGTAAAGAAATATATTGATGCAATTTTAGAAAAACAACAGGCAGACGGTTGGATTTGCCCTTGCGAAAAGGATAAACGAGCAAAATATGACACATGGGCATTACAACTTATTTGTAAAGTCCTTAAAGTTTATTATGATTGTTCAGGGGACGAAAGAATCCCTAATGTCATTTATAAGGTACTCAAAAACTATTATGAACTTCTTAAGAGTGGTGAAATTAAACTGTTTGGATGGGGTAAATTCAGATGGTTTGAGTCATTTATTTCAATCAATTTCTTGTATGAAAAATATAGGGAAGATTGGATTAAGGATTTAGCAAAAATCATTAAAGAACAAGGCTTTGATTACAACACAACAATAGAAAATTGGAAGAAACCAAGTCATGTTTGGCGAATGAATACTCACATAGTTAATATGACTATGATGCTTAAAAGTGAAGCAGTTTCCCATGATTTGTTGGACGAAGAATATACCGATAATGCCGAAAAGCTTCGTAAAATTCTCGATAAATACAATGGTACTGCTTTTGAGGGATTTACAGGGGACGAAGTGCTTTCAGGACTTGACCCAACAAAGGGAACTGAACTTTGTGCTATTGTTGAGCAGATGTATTCCTATGAAGAAATTTTTGCACATACAGGGGACAACAAATGGGCAGAAAGACTTGAAGTCCTTGCTTTTAATGCACTTCCTGCCACAATCAGTGAAGATATGTGGACTCATCAGTATGTTCAGCAAGTCAATCAAATTGCTTGTCAGAAGACAATGATTATGGCACCGTGGAGCACAAATGGACCTTATGCACATACATTTGGACTTGAACCAAACTATGGTTGTTGCACTGCAAACTTTAATCAGGGTTGGCCTAAATTTGCTCTTACACCATTTATGCATAATGGAAATACAATAATCAGTGCTGTTATGTTGCCATCTGTTTTAAATGACGATGGAGTTACGATTAAGTTAGAAACTAACTATCCATTTGAAAATAGGATGAGATATGTGGTAGATAGCGAAAAGGACTTTAACTTTATAATTCGTATTCCGTCTTTTGCAAAAAATCTTAAGGTCAATGGTGAAAATGCAGAAACTAAAGACCTTGAATTTGCAATAAAAACAGGTAAAACTGAAATTGAAATTGAGTTTAGCACAACACCATTTCTAAAAGAAAGACCCAATGACCTTTATGCTTTACAGATGGGCTCATTGTTATTCTCCGTGCCCATTAAATATGAAAAGCAAATGAGAGAATATACGAAGAAGGGTGTAGAACGTAAATTCCCATATTGTGATTATCAGTTTATACCACAAACTCCGTGGAATTATGGTTATGCAGATACGGATTTTGAAATTGCATACAATGGTGTAGGGGATATTCCATTTTCACAGGAAAATCCACCAGTAACCATAAAGGCAAGTATGCAACAAATTGAATGGGGACTTAAATTCCCATACAGAAGTATTGCAAGAAAAACGCCGAAGTCAAGAAAGCCAATTTCCGATGTTCAAGAAATTTTGCTTTGCCCCTATGGGTGTGCAAGACTTCGAATGACCGAAATGCCAATATTAAAATAAAGTTTTTACGGAAACTCTTGAGAAATCAAGGGTTTCTTTTATTATGACACGAAAAGTATCGCAGTTGCCACGGACAAATTCTTTATATTCATTTTACCTTCTGCTAGATTTTTATTATAATTTAAAACAGAAGGGATATAAAAAATATGAAAACAAACAAGAAGAAATCGTTGACCTTTGGAGTAGCATTTATTTTTGCATTTACAATTTGGACAATACTGATACAGACAATAGATGTACAACCCGTAGGTTTAAAGGGGACAAATGTGGGTTTTGCAACATTTAACACTTGGTTTCACTCAATGACAGGGGTTAATATGACTCTTTATACTATTACCGACTGGCTTGGGCTTGTACCAGTGTTTATTGGAATGATTTTCGGTTTTGTAGGACTTGTTCAATGGATAAAGCAAAGAAAATTACTGAAAGTCGATTTTGACATTCGTGTTTTAGGGATATATTATATTATAGTGATATTTTGCTATCTAATTTTTGAGATGATTCCTATAAATTACAGACCAATCTTCATCAATGGTTTTATGGAAGCATCTTATCCGTCATCAACAACATTACTTGTGTTGGGGGTTATGCCAACACTTGCTTTTCAGGTAAATCGCAGAGTAAAAAATGATAAATTCAAGAAGATTATAAGTATAATTACAATTATGTTTTCTGCATTTATGGTAATCGGAAGACTTGTTTCAGGTGTGCATTGGATTACGGATATAATAGGTTCA
>CALEIS010000042.1 GCA_937877675.1 uncultured Clostridia bacterium
AAATTTGAATTTATCGGGATGTTTTATGATACACCAAATCGGTAAACATTATAATGGCAACGCAGTTCCTTAATTTTGCACTTTGCGCTTTGCATTTTGCATTTATCCCTACAAACTCCAATTTACTAAACTTATACCAAAGCGATAAACAGATGTATAAAAGACCATTGGAAATATCCAGTGGTCTTTATTTTTTTATTTACATATTCATTCGGGCTTGGTATAATTAAATAAAAGTTTTTCATAAAGTGGGGATATTATGAAAATAGATTTAAGGGAAAATAAAAAATTACAAACACTCAAGGGTTGGGGCACATCTGCTTGTTGGTGGAGTCAGTATTGTGCCGATGAGAAAGCAAGTGACGAAATTGCTGAGCTTTTATATGGTGACAGCGGTCTTGGACTTAATATTTACCGATACAATATCGGTGGTGGCACAGACCCTGAAAATTGTCGTGTGACAAATCCTTGGAGAGTGACCGAAAGTTTTTATAAATTTGACCGTGAAAATGAAACAAGTGAATATGATTTTACTGCAGATAAAACTGCAGTGGATATGATGAGAAAATGTCTTGACAAGGGTAATGTTGACACCCTTATTGTCTTTGCAAATTCACCACATTATTCACATACCTCAACAGGTCAGGCATCCGGTAGCCTTTTATATCACACTTGCAATCTGCCAATGTCAAATTACAGAAAATTTGCAGACTATTTCTTAACTTGCACACAGGCACTTATTGATATGGGATTTCCTGTTAAATATGTTAGCCCAATTAACGAGCCACAATGGAAATGGGGTGGCAGTTATGTTTGGCAGGAGGGATGTCACTATGAAACAGAAGAAATGGTGGCAGTTTACCATATCTTTGCCGAAGAAATCATCAAAAGGGGAATGGAAGTTAAACTCTATGGCCCTGAAAGTGGAGAAATGATGGGACTTACCCCCGAATACATAAAGGCAATTACTCAGGACGAAACCATTATGAAGGTAATGGATATTTTTGCTTACCATTCGTACCATGATGACAATAATCCGAAGATTCGTCTTGATTTCAAAAAAGAAATTGTTGAGAAATACCCACAGTTTCGTTTTGATATGAGTGAGTGGTGTGAGTTGCCTAATAAGAGCCACACAAAGAATTTCAAAGGTGCATTGATTACTGCTCGAATTATCGGTCAGGATTTAGCCTATGCAGGTGCAGAGAGCTGGACATCATGGGTTGCTGTAAATCAGTTTTCAATTAAAGAAGACGGCAACGATTATTCCGATGCTACAATTACTGCAACAAACGATTTTAGTGAATGGTATGTTGCTCGTCGTTACTGGGGATTTGCACATTTTGCAAAATATATTCCTGTAAATTCAGTTTGTCTTGATAACGGATTTTTCCCTGACGACAATAACGATTTTAATGTATTTTCCTTCTTAACACCAAATGGTGAAACTGTAACTGTTGTTGTCAACGAAGGTGAAGAAAGAGATTTGGAAATTGATGGAAATTATACTGAAATGAAGGTAATTCAATCTGTTGACGAGGATTATCTCAACGAAGTTTACAAGGGTGAATTTAAAGAGAAAATTACAGTAAAACAGAACAGTATTTTAACTGTAATTACAAAGTAGGAATAACAATATGTTGAAAATTATTTCAGATTCAGTTAAGTTAAAAGAATATCCATCAAAAAAGGCTGTCAGCCTCATAAACGCTTCACAAAATGTGAAAAATCAGTTTGCAAAACTCATTGATGATGGTTGGTGTCATGTGTATGCCAAAGCTCTGTTTGGCAAGCCAATCGGCATAGTTTTTCTCTTTACAAATCTAGACGATAAAGACCTTGCTGATGGAAAAAACACTTGTTATATTTGCAATTTCGTTGTTCACCCAAAATTTCGTGGTATGGGTGTTGGAACAGAAATAATGGAACATATTTTTGATGTTGCAAAGAAAAATGGCTTTAAGCAAATGACAATAGGTGTGGACGAAAAAATAGAGAAAAATGTAAGATTATATAAAAAACTTGGATTTACTAAGGAATTAAAAAAGAGTTCTCTTGATGCATCTATAAAAGATAAAAATGGAAATCATCTTCCTACAAAAGAACACCTTATCCTTGCAAAAGACTTATAAAGGAGAAAATTATGAATTATCCAAATCCTTTTATACCACAACGAGCAGACCCATATGTTACAAAAGGTCCTGACGGAAATTATTATTTTACTGCCTCATATCCTGCATTTATGAATGTTGATGCAGGTTATGACAGAGTGATTTTAAGAAAAAGTGAAACTGTAATGGGTTTAGCCGAAGCAGAAGAAATTACTATCTGGAAAGCTCATAATGAAGGTGTTATGGCTAAGCATATTTGGGCACCTGAAATTCATTATATCGCAGGAAAATGGTATGTTTTCTTTGCTGCGGGTGAAAAAGAAAATGTATGGAATATCCGTCCTTTTGTCCTTATGTGTAAAGGTCAGGACCCAATAAATGATGAGTGGGTTGAGATGGGCAAAATGCAGGCAAGTGAGGGTGATAACCGCTCATTTACCGAATTTTCACTTGATATGACATACTTTGAAAATAACGGAAAACACTATCTTGTTTGGGCAGAAAAGCTTGATGACTCATCACTTTTTATGGCAGAAATTAATCCACAAGAGCCTTGGAAACTCATAAGCAAACCAATTCTTCTTACAAAGCCTGAATACGATTGGGAAAAAATTCGTTTTGCTGTAAACGAAGGTCCTGCTGTGCTTAAGACTGATGACAAGGTCTATGTTTTCTTCTCTGCATCAGGCACGGGTGCAGAATATTGTATGGGTAAAGTTTTTGCAGACAAAAATTCAGATTTAATGGATATAAACAACTGGACAAAGGATACTCAACCTGCTTTGCAAACAAGCGATTTAGTTGACCAGGCAGGTCCCGGACACAATAGTTTTGTTGTTGATGAAAATGGGGATTTGTTAATCGTTTATCACGCAAGACCATTCTCACATTTCGACAAAAACTGTGGTTCATATTGCGACGAGCCACTTTATGACCCATGTCGTCATGCTCGTATAAAATTAGTCAATTTTGACGAAAATGGAGTGCCAAATCTCAAGTAATTTTACTTGACAATTTTCGTCAATATAAGGTATAATTTAATCACAAAGAAATGTTTACATAACTGACGGATTTTGTGGACCACCACAGGGGAATGTAAACAAAAATAAAGCCGACCGTCTGGGCAATTCTGTTTTGTTTACAAAGTGGAATTGCCCAGTTTTGTTTTTTGTGGGCAATTCGCAAATACACAAGGAGGAAGACGATGGAACACATTAATTGGAATGGATTTAACAAAGGCGTATGGCAGGATGAAATCAATGTTCGTGATTTCATTCAGCAAAACTATAAAGAATATAAGGGAGACGATAGTTTCCTTTCAGGTGCAACACCTCGTACTGATGCAATGATGAAGAAGCTCAATTCACTTTTTGCTCTTGAAAGACAGTATGGCGGTGTGCTTGATATTGATACAACAACAGTATCATCACTTACAAGTTATTTGCCAGGTTATATCGACAAAGCAAACGAACTTATCGTTGGTATGCAGACAAACCGTCCTTTAAAGCGTGGTGTTAACCCATTCGGTGGTATGAGAATGGTACGTCAGGCTTGTGAGGCTTATGGCTATAAACTTAGCGATAAGGTTGAAGAAGAATTCAAGTTCAGAACAACTCATAATGATGGTGTTTTCCGTGCTTACACTGACGAAATGCGTGCTGCTCGTAAGTGTCACGTAATCACAGGTCTTCCAGATGCTTATGGTCGTGGTAGAATTATTGGTGACTATCGTAGAGTTGCTCTTTATGGTGTTGACCGCCTTATTGAAGAAAAGAAAAAGGATAAAGCAGCTCGTGGTTTAGGTGATTTACAGACAGATAACATCCGTTTGTCAGAAGAACTTTTCCAGCAGATTACATTCTTGGGTTATCTCAAAGAAATGGCTGCTATGTATGGTTACGACATCAGCGGACCTGCAAAAAATGCTCGTGAAGCAATTCAGTGGACATATTTTGCATATCTTGCAGCGATTAAAGAACAGAATGGTGCTGCTATGTCATTGGGCAGAGTTAGTACTTTCTTTGACATTTATATTGAAAGAGATATTGCAAGAGGTGTGCTTACAGAAGAAAGTGCACAGGAACTTATGGATGATTTCGTTATGAAACTCCGTATAGCTCGTCACCTTCGTACACCTGAATATAACGAACTCTTCGGTGGCGACCCAATGTGGATTACTGAAGCAGTCGGTGGTATGGGAGAAGACGGAAGAACACTTGTTACAAAGAACAGTTTCCGTATGCTCAATACTCTTTATACTCTTGGCTCATCACCTGAACCAAACCTTACAATTCTCTGGTCAACATCTCTTCCTGAAAACTTCAAGAAGTTCTGTGCAAAGGTTTCAAAGGATACAGACTCAATTCAGTATGAAAATGACGATGTAATGAGACCAATTTATGGTGATGACTATGCTATTGCATGTTGTGTTTCTGCTATGAAAGTTGGTAAGCAGATGCAATTCTTCGGTGCTCGTTGCAACCTTGCAAAGCTCTTGCTTATTGCAATCAATGGTGGTTACGACACAACAAGTCAGATGCACATCGGTCCTCAGATGCCTGTTATGGATGGCGAAAAACTTGACTTTGATGAGCTTATGGAGCGTTTCCAAGTTTATATTGAATGGCTCAGCCACCTCTATGTAAACACAATGAACGTTATCCACTATATGCACGACAAATATGCTTACGAGAAGATTCAGATGGCTCTTCACGATACAGATGTTGAAAGATTTATGGCTTTCGGTATCGCAGGCCTTTCTGTTGTAGCAGACTCACTTAGTGCAATCAAATTTGCAGACGTTAAGCCTATTAAGAATGCAGATGGATTTATCACAGAGTTTAAAACTGTTGGTGAATTCCCTAAATTTGGTAATGATGATGACCGTGTTGACCTTATTGCAAAGGATATGGCACATCGTGTAATTACAGCACTTCGTCAGACACCTACATACAGAAATGCAGTTCACACTCTTTCTGTACTCACAATCACATCAAATGTTATGTATGGTAAAAATACAGGTGCAACACCTGACGGAAGAAAGAATGCAGAACCATTTGCTCCTGGTGCAAACCCAATGCATAACCGTGAAGAAAATGGTGCGTTGGCATCACTTAACTCTGTTGCAAAAATCAGTTTTGACGATTGCCGTGATGGTATTTCAAATACATTCTCAATTACTCCTGAAGCACTTGGTAGAGATGATGACGAAAGAGTAACAAACCTTGTTGCAATTCTTGATGGATATTTTGCAAAGAAAGCACACCACATCAATATCAACGTTCTTAATCGTGAAACACTTATGGATGCTTATGAAAATCCTGAAAAATATCCAAACCTTACAATTCGTGTTTCAGGTTATGCAGTTAATTTCAATAAACTCTCAAAGGCACAGCAGAGAGAAGTTATCAGCAGAACATTCCACGAGGCAATGTAATTATGAATTCTGTTGTAGGACAAGTTCATTCAATTCAAAGCTTAGGTACTGTTGACGGACCTGGATTAAGATTTGTAGTTTTTTTGCAGGGTTGTAATCTTCGTTGTGGCTGTTGCCATAATCCCGATACTTGGGAAATGCAGAGCGAAAAACAGTTTACAGCAGAGGAAATCGTGGAAAAAGCCTTGCATTATAAAGAATATTTCGGTGAAAAAGGTGGTATAACCCTTTCTGGTGGTGAACCACTTTTACAAGCCAAATTCTGCTATGAAATCTTTAAACTCTGTCACGAAAATGGCATTAATACCTGCCTTGATACATCGGGTAGTATTCTCAACGAGAAAGTTAAAAAGTTATTGACCGAAACTGATAGGGTTTTGCTTGATATTAAATATACGGATGATGATTTGTATATAAAAAATGTTGGTTGCTCACTTGAAAAACCGTTGGAATTTTTGTATTATTTAAATGAACAGAAAATTCCTGTTACATTAAGACAGGTTATTATTCCAACTCTCAATGATAACGAGAAGAATATAGAGAAACTCAACGAAATTATTAGAAATCATTCTTGTATTGATAAAGTTGAACTTTTACCATTTAAAAAAATCTGTCAGACAAAATATGACAGTATGAAAATTCCTTTCCCATTTGCTCATATTCCCGTCCCAACAAAGGAAACAATGGAGATTTTAAATAGTAAATTAGTGATTTTATAATCGCAACGCAGTTCCGATATTTTGCACTTTGCACTATGCATTTTGCATTTTTATAAAAATTCAGGAGGAAAATTATTATGCTTACAGACATTCAAATCGCACAACAAACACCTTGTTTACCAATTACAGAAATCGCAAAAAAACTCAACATCGAGGTTGATGACCTTGAAATGTATGGCAAATATAAGGCAAAACTTCCACTTTCTCTTAACAAAAAGTATGCAGACAGAGAAAACGGAAAACTCATCCTTGTAACTGCTATTAACCCAACACCAGCAGGTGAAGGTAAAACAACAATTACAGTTGGTCTTGGTCAGGCTATGAATAAAATCGGCAAAAATGCTTGTATCGCACTTCGTGAGCCATCAATGGGACCTGTTTTCGGTGTTAAAGGTGGTGCAGCAGGTGGTGGATATTCACAGGTTATCCCTATGGAAGACATCAACCTTCATTTCACAGGTGATATGCATGCAATTACTGCAGCTAACAACCTTCTTTGTGCTATTATCGATAACCATATGCAGCAGGGTAACGATTTGAGAATTGACCAGAGAAGAATTCTCTTTAAACGTTGTCTTGATATGAATGACCGTGCTCTTCGTAATGTAATCGTTGGCCTTGGTGGTAAGGTTAACGGTATTCCTCGTGAAGACGGATTTATGATTACTGTTGCAAGTGAAATTATGGCTATTCTTTGCCTTGCAACTGATATAGAAGACCTTAAAACAAGACTCGGTAACATTCTTGTTGCATGGACTCTTGATAACACACCTGTTTATGCAAAGGATTTGAATGCAGTTGGTGCTATGGCTGCACTTTTAAAAGATGCAATCAAACCAAACCTTGTACAGACTCTTGAAAATACACCTGCAATTATGCACGGTGGACCTTTCGCAAATATTGCTCACGGTTGTAACTCTGTTACTGCTACAAAACTTGCTTTGAAACTTGCTGATTACTGTATTACAGAAGCTGGTTTCGGTGCTGACCTTGGTGCAGAAAAATTCCTTGACATCAAGTGCCGTTATGCAGGTCTTAAACCTGAATGTATCGTAGTTGTTGCTACAATCCGTGCTCTTAAATATAACGGTGGAGTTGCTCGTGCAGATTTACAGAATGAAAATGTTGAAGCACTTAAAGCAGGTATAGTAAACCTTAAAACTCACATTGAAAATATGAGAAAATACAATGTGCCTGTTGTTGTTGCAATCAACAAATTCCACACAGATACAGAGGCAGAAATTGCTTACATCAAGGAATTCTGTGAAGAAATGCAAGTGCCTGTTTCTCTTGCAGAAGTTTTCGCAAAGGGTGGCGAAGGCGGTATGGACTTGGCAAGTAAGGTTTGTGCAGTTATCGACGAAGGCAAAGCAGATTTTGCTCCACTTTATGACGAAAAACTCTCAATCAAAGAGAAACTCAATACAATTGCAAAAGAAATTTACCGTGCAGATGGTGTAATCTTCACAGCAGCTGCTGAAAAAGCAATCAAGGATATTGAATCTCTCGGTCAGGATAAACTTCCTGTTTGTGTTGCAAAGACTCAGTATTCACTTTCAGATGACCCAACAAAACTTGGTAAACCTGAAAACTTTATGATGACTGTACGTGAAGTAAAACTCAGTGCAGGTGCAGGATTTATCGTTTGCCTTACAGGTGACATCATGACAATGCCTGGTCTTCCAAAAGTACCAGCAGCATACAAGATTGATGTTGATGCAGATGGCAAAATCGACGGTCTTTTCTAAGAATAGAAAATTTTATGTTTAGGCGGGAGTAAATCTCCCGCCTTTATCATTTTGTGTAACAAATTTGAATTTGTAGGGGAACTTGTTGTAGGGGTCGGCGTCCTCGACGACCCGCCGTTGGTTTACCTATTCATTTGGTTCGGGTCGTCGAGGACGCCGACCCCTACGATGCACTAAATTGGTTTTATTATAATTTGCAACGCAGTTCCTTTCATTTTGCACTTTGCGCTTTGCATTTTGCATTTACCCCGATAAACTTCCAATTTACCACTTTTATTATAATCGTGTTGCAAGTATTACATTTTACACTTAGGATATTGTATTTTATAATGATTATATGTTATAATACATACATAATATGGAAAAGAGGTAAAATTATGGACCCAATTAATGTTGATTTTGGTGGCAACAAGAAAAAGGTTGTTCAAGAAACTCCTGGTGGAAGCACTGTTAAAAAAGTGTTAGTTAGTCTTGGAATAACTTTGGTAGTTGCAGCAGTTTTGTATTATTTTATGCTTCCTGCATTAAACTTTAAAGCTATTGAGTTTTATGTTTATCTTGCAGTGCTTATTCTTACTTATATCGGAGTTTTCGGTATTGCAACAAAAGCATATTTCCGTCCCGAATATACAGAATATGCAAAGAATAAGGTTAAGATTCCAATTATTCTTATTCTTGTTTTAGCAGGCGTTGTTGCTGTTGGTTATCTTTTTGGTGCAGAGTTCTTCCGTGCAAAGGATTATCATAATTTGATTGAAGTTAAGCAGGGCGACTTTGCAAAAGACATTACAGAAATAGATTTCCAGAGCGTTCCTCGTCTTGACAAGGATTCATCAAATATGATTGCTAATCGTGCTCTTGGTGAACTTTCTGACTATGTTTCACAGTTTTTGGTTGATGACCAGTATTCAACACAGATTAACTATCGTGGAACTCCAGTTCGTGTTCAGTCCCTTGAATATGGTGATATTTTCAAATGGCTCAAGAATACCAAGGAAGGTATTCCTGCATATATCATTGTTGATATGACAACTCAAAAGGCAGAAACAGTTCGTCTTGAAGAGGGTATTAAGTATTCTCCTGCAGAATATTTCAACGAAGACCTTATCCGTCATGTTCGTTTCAAGTATCCTACTTTGATGTTGGGTGACCCATCATTTGAAATTGATGACACAGGCAGACCATATTGGATTGTTCCTGTTCAAGATAAGAAAATCGGACTTTTCGGTGGTGTTGATGTAATCGGTGCAGTAATCGTTGACTCAATTACAGGTGCAACTGAACTTGTATCAACAAGCCTTGATGGTACAACAAAACTTAAAACTGATAAATTCGTTACAGATGAAGGCTACCAGTGGCTTGACAGAATTTATTCATCAGATATACTCAATCAGCAGTATAACTATTATGGTAAATACGGCAAGGGCTTCTGGAACTCACTTATCGGTCAGGAAGATGTTAAGGTAACAAGTTCAGGTTATAACTACCTTGCACTTAATGATGACGTTTATATGTACACAGGTGTAACATCTATAAGCTCTGACGAATCTATTATAGGTTTCGTTCTTATCAATCAGAGAACAAAAGAAGCTGTTTATTATCAGCAATCTGGTGCTATAGAAGAAAAGGCAAGAACCTCTGCACAGGGTGCAGTTGAAGACTTGGGTTATGTTGCTACCTTCCCAATTCTTCTTAATATCAGTGGTGAGCCAACATACTTTATGGCTTTGAAAGACTCCAGTGAACTTGTTAAGAAGTATGCGATGGTTAACGTTGAACAATCAACAGTGGTTGGTATCGGTGACAATCTTGAAGCATGTACACAGAATTATGCAGCTGCACTTAAAGAAAATGGTATAAATGTGGATGTGGATATTGATTCTATGAATGGTGAAACACCGGATGTACCAAAGGTTGAAACTGTTGAGGTAACAGGCGTAGTTTCTGATATCAGAAGCGTAATCACAGGTGGAGAAACTTATTTCTACATCAAACTCGCAGACAATGAGGCATATTACAAGGTTGCAGTTAAGGATGCAGAAAAGATTGTAATTCTCAATAAGGGTGACGAAATTACATTTGTTGTTGAAAAAGATGCAACAGGTGACATCATCACAGTAAATAGCGTTAAATAAACAGTTAAGGCAGGGTAAGTACCCTGCCTTTTTTGTGTAAGATAAAGTGGAATTTGTCGGGCTAAATGCAAAATGCAAAGCGCAAAGTGCAAAATGAAAGGAACTGCGTTGCAATTATAATGTTTACCGATTTGGTGTATCATAAAACATCCC
>CALEIS010000043.1 GCA_937877675.1 uncultured Clostridia bacterium
GATACTATGTATGCTGCCGATTATATCGTGGATATCGGACCCGGTGCAGGAATTCACGGCGGTGAAATTGTTTGCACAGGTGATGTTGAAAAAATAAAGAAGTGTAAAAATTCTGTTACCGGACAGTACCTTAGCGGTAAAAGAAAAATTCCTGTTCCCGAAAAAAGAATAGCAGATTTTGAAACACAAGTTAAATCCGAAGATGATAGTTTAATCAAAGTCCAAGAAAGATTGCTTGAGAGTCTTGAAAAGAAATTATCTGATATAGAGTCACGAGAGATATCACTTTGGGAATCACAACTTGACTCCGAAACTAAAATGCCCCCTAATGTTATTAAAGTACTTACTGCTAAACTCGAAAAGGAACGCGAGGAAACCGAACAGGCAATAGAGAAAGCTCGTAGCGAAATAATAAAGCCTATTGATTACGAAATACAAATGGTAACGTTCCAAAAGGCTTTAGATGCTCTATTTGACGAGGATATTAGTGTAGCAGAGAAAAACTTTTACTTAAAGACTTGCATTAACAGAATCACTTATCACCGCGACCCTATAGAGAAAATCAAAGGAAAAGGGAATGGTAGAGGTTGGATTCATACCCCTATAAAGCTCGACATTAAATTGATGGTGTAAATTTTTTTAATTTCAAGCATCTAAATTATACAATAAAAAAAAGAAAATGTTAAGTTCTTTTAAAAAACTATTATCTGATTTTCTCTTAAATAAATATTATTATTATTTTCTAACATATTTTCAAGAACATAACGGTCACCGACTTTTGTCTTTTCACACTTAATTCCGTTTTCTTCACAGAATTTAAAGAAGCCCATATTACTCATAACAGTAACAACTGCAGTATCTTTTTTGAGTTTGCCCAAAGCCTTCATATGCTTTGCACAAACTGCGATACACTTGTCACCGTCAACTACTGCACCAGTATGGTCAACTGCCAACATTCTGTCAGCATCACCATCGAAAGCAAAACCTAAATGGCAACCATTCTGGACAACGCATTTCTGTAAATTCTCAAGATGTGTTGAACCACAATTTTTATTGATATTCACACCGTCAGGCTCTGCACTAATTACAACAACCTCTGCACCAAGACGAGTGAAAACTTCTTCTGCAGAAACACTTGATGAGCCGTTTGCACAGTCAAGAGCAATTTTGTAACCCTTGAAACTCATATTTGATGCAGTAAGAAGGTGCTCAATATAATCATTGATTGCATCAGTTTTTCTCTCAACTCTACCAACTTCGCCACCGATTGGAGTTGGAATTTCCGTTACATTGTCAAGGATGATTTCTTCGATTTCATTTTCAAGTGCATCAGGAAGTTTATAGCCTGTTGACTGAAAAATCTTAATTCCGTTATATTCACAAGGATTATGTGATGCTGAAATCATAACACCTGCATCACAACCATATTCACGAACTAAAAATGCAACTGCAGGAGTTGGCACAACACCAAGTTGTAAAACATCTGCACCAACAGAGCAAAGACCTGCTGTAATTGCACTTTCAAGCATTTGAGAAGATGCACGAGTATCCATACCGATAAGCACCTTTGGTCGTTTGCCATTTAAATTTTTGCTGAGCACCATTGCTGCTGCTCGACCAATCTGCATTGATAATTCACAAGTAAGTTCTGTATTTGCAACGCCACGAGCGCCGTCTGTTCCAAAAAGTCTACCCATAATTTTTACTCCTTAAAAAAGTGATGTTTGGGAATTCGCCTTATTGTTTGTGTTTGAAAATTCTATGCCTAAATGTTTATATGCCAAAGGTGTTACCACTCTGCCACGAGGAGTTTTTGCCAAGAAACCAATCTGCATTAAATATGGCTCATAAACATCTTCGATAGTCACAGCTTCTTCACCTATTGTAGCCGCTATTGTTTCAAGTCCCACAGGACCACCGTTGAAATTGCGAATCATAGTTGTCAACATAAGTCTGTCAATATTATCAAGACCAATGTTATCAATTTCCATTCTGCCAAGGGCAATTTTCGCATTATCTTCAGTAATTACACCATTACTCATAACCTGTGCAAAGTCACGAGCACGTTTTAAAAGTCTGTTGGCAATTCTTGGTGTACCACGTGAACGAGATGCAATTTCCAAAGCACCTTCATTATCTGCATAAATGTCAAGAATTCCTGCACTACGTTTTACAATCTCTGCCAATTCTTCAGGAGTGTAAAGTTCAAGTCTTAAAATTACACCGAATCTATCACGAAGTGGTGCTGTAAGTTGACCTGCACGAGTTGTTGCACCAACAAGAGTAAATCTTGGCAAGTCAAGACGAATACTTCTTGCTGATGGACCTTTACCGATGATAATATCAAGTGCATTATCCTCCATAGCAGGATATAAAACTTCTTCAACTGCACGTGAAAGACGATGAATTTCGTCAATGAAAAGCACGTCACCGTCGTTTAAGTTTGTAAGGAGTGCTGCTAGGTCACCTGGTTTTTCAATTGCAGGGCCTGATGTAACACGAATCTGCACACCCATTTCGTTTGCGATAATTCCTGCGAGGGTTGTTTTGCCAAGTCCTGGAGGGCCATATAAAAGCACATGGTCAAGTGTATCGCCACGATTTTTTGCAGCCTCAATATATATTTTTAAGTTTTCCTTTACCTTTTCCTGACCTATATATTCTGTTAATGCCTTTGGTCGCAAGGAAATTTCAATATCGTGGTCAGTTTCTGTAAAACCGGGAGTCATTATTCTGTTTTCGTTTTCGAAATCCATTGTTTAGTCCCCCTTAATTAAGTGAAAGCATTTTAAGTGCTTGTTTAATAATATTTTCAACTGAAAGTGATGGGTCAATTTTGCTAACTGCAACACTTGCGTCACTCTGTGAATAGCCAAGCATTTCAAGAGCAGCAACTGCCTCGGCAGTATTTGAATTTGTAAGAGTTGAACTGACTGCAGTTAAATCAACAGAAGTTTCAACTCCTGCGAATGTTTTGCCCACTTTATCTTTGAGCTCCATACAGATTCTCTGTGCAAGTTTTGGGCCAACACCATTTGCCTTTGTAAGTGCTTTATGGTCACCTGCTGCGATACTCAATGCAACCTTATCAGGTGTTAATTCAGAGAGAATTGCAAGTCCCATTTTAGGGCCAACACCGTTAACCGTAATGAGCATTTTAAAGCAGTCCATTTCGGTTTTATCGTAAAAGCCGAAAAGCTCCATAGCATCTTCACGGACATTAAGATATGTGTAAAGTGTGACTTTCATACCATTTGATGCACATTTTTGAGATGTCGTAAGAGTAGTCATACAACGGAATGCAACACCATTAACATCAACACAAACTGTATTAGCATCAAAGTCAACTACATTTCCTGTTACTGAATAAATCATAATAATTTTCCTTTATTTCAACTTGTTAAGTCTTCCCATAAGTGAGCCACTTGCATGTGCATGACAAATTGCCATAGCAAGAGCATCGGCAGTATCATCAGGCTTTGGAATTTTTTCAAGCTTTAAAATAACCCTTGTCATTTCCTGCACCTGTTTCTTTTCAGCACGACCATAACCTACAACACTCTGCTTCACCTGCAAAGGTGTGTATTCAAAGATATCGAGATTGTTTTTCTGTGCCGCAAGGTTAATAACTCCCCTTGCTTGGGCAACGTCAATAACCGTTTTTGCATTGGTGTTATAGAAAAGCTTTTCAATAGCCAAAGCATCAGGTTTATATTTATTTATAATGTCACAAATACCGTCGTAAACCGTTTCAAGTCGCTCGTTAAATGGTGTTTTTGCCTCGGTTGTAACTGCACCGTAAGCTATTACCTGAAAACGATTTGCGGTATAGTCAATTACTCCCCAACCCACGATTGCATAACCCGGGTCGATGCCTAAAATCACCATGACATACTACCTCACTATATAATCACTTGATTATAACATATTACACTATAAATGGCAAGAAAAAAGGGACTTTTTCAAGTCCCTTTTACATATAATTTTCAGTTTGTTAATAATTAGGTTTAATGGTCACACCTATTCAATAATAAGTTTACCATAGGCATCAACATTGTAGTATCCTGTTGTGATTGGTGTGCCATCTGCAAAGGTCAGACCGTTAATTCTTCCTTCATTGAGATAGACCTTCTTGTCTTTAACAATTTCGTGTCTATCACCAATGAAATAGAAATCACCAT
>CALEIS010000044.1 GCA_937877675.1 uncultured Clostridia bacterium
AGAAATTCTTTATTGAAAATATTGTCACCAAAAACGGGGACGGATGGCATGATTACTCTATGTCTGTTTGTTAATGACTTAATATTATCAATAACATCGGGCAAGGGACTTGCAAAGCAGAGTGCAATAACAAAATCACCAATTTCATTCTCAAGTTGTGCAACAGATTTTACCTCAAATTCGTGAAAATTACGTTTTCTAACAAACGCATCACTTGCTACAACTGCATCAACTGTAATCCCAAGTCTGTTAAATTCTTCAAAAACTCTGTCAGCACCATTTCCTGTGCCATAAACTGCAATGGGTAGGGGAGTATCTTTCAAAAATTCCCAACTTGATTGAGTATTAAGCAATTTTTCAAACACATTCCCACCACCTTGTACATATATTAAACAAAATAATACCATATTTTTTCTTTCTTTACAATAAAACTGTTGACGATATTTAAACTTTGCAATAAAATATTTTTATTATAATTTCGGAGATAGTTTTTATGAAAAAATCATTGAATGCAAGAACAATGTTAATAGTGTCAATGGCAATTTTCGGCACAATCGGACTTTTTGTGCGAAATATTCCGTTACCATCAGGTGAAATTGCTCTTTATCGTGCAGTTTTGGCAGCTATGCTTATTGGACTTTTCTTGCTTGTAACAAAACAGAAAATACCATTTGTAAAAATTAAAAAGGAAATTCCTCTTTTGGTTTTGTCCGGTGTTGCAATGGGATTTAACTGGATTTTACTTTTTGAGGCATATAAATATACAACAGTTTCCGTTGCAACATTGAGTTACTACTTTGCGCCTGTAATCGTAACTATTGCCTGTCCTATTCTTTTTAAAGAAAAAATGGGTGCAAAACAATGGATTTGCTTTTTGATGTCAACACTTGGTATTGTTTTAATCACAGGTATCGGTGATTTGAGTCAAGGTGGTAGTCATCTTAAAGGTATTGCTTTTGGACTTGGCGCAGCTGCCCTTTATGCAACTGTAATTTTATTGAATAAGTTTATTAAAAACGTTGAGGGAATTCATCGTACATTCTTACAATTCCTTGCAGCAATAATTGTTTTAGTGCCATATGTACTCTTAACAGATGGCATCAACTTAAAATCTCTTAATGGTAAAGGCTGGGCATTTCTTCTTGTTATCGGCCTTATTCATACAGGTATTACATATTGTCTTTATTTCTCATCACTTAAAGAGTTACCAGGACAAAAGTCTGCAATTTTAAGCTATATTGACCCTCTTGTAGCTGTGCTTATTTCTGTTGTTGTGCTTAATGAAAAAATGACAGTAATGCAGATTATCGGTGGTTTGTTAATACTTGGATTTACTTTGTGGAACGAGATTTCACCTAAAAAACAAAAATAAAGGATAAAATCTTTATGTATAAAATCAAAATAAATGACGAGGTTTTATTTGCCGAAAAAGGTGAATTGCTTTCGGACATTTTAATTCGAAACGGAAAATCAGTATCACACCCTTGTGGTGGTAAAGGCACCTGCCAAAAATGTAAAGTTTTTGTTGACGGCAGGGAAGAATTGTCTTGCCAATATAGGGTTAGTGGTGATGTGTCCGTTTCTTTTTCTTTGCATGGTGAAATTCTGTCTGAAACAGGTGCAGAGATAAAAGAAGAGATTACAGAAAATATGTGCCTTTGCCTTGATATTGGCACAACAACTCTTGCATTAGCGCTTGTTTCATTGGATACTGGTAGCATTTTGAAAGTCGAAACTGCAACCAATCCACAATGTGTTTTTGGTGCAGATATAATGTCAAGAATTGACTTTTGTCGTAAAAATGGAATTGCAAAGTTACAGTCTGTTTTAATTCCAAAAATCAATGAAATGGTTGAAAAATTCAATTTTACTCAGTCTCTTGATATGTATGTGTCAGGCAATGTAACCATGCTTCACACTTTTTTTGGAATAGATTGCTCGTCCATTGGAGTTTCACCATATAAAGCACAATTTCTTGAAAGTAAAACTGAAAAAAATGGTATTGCAAAGGTTGAAAATGTAATCTCATTACCATCAATCCACTCATTTGTAGGTGCAGATATAGTGGCAGGAATGAACTATATAGGTTATCCTGAAAATGGCAAATATAACCTTTTGGTTGACCTGGGCACAAATGCAGAAATTGTGCTATATTCCAACAATTCTGCTCTATGTACATCCACAGCAGCAGGACCTTGTTTTGAGGGTGCAAACATTTCTTGTGGAATGAGTGCAACGGACGGTGCGATTTATAAATTCTGCCGAAAAAATGACCAAATGGAACTTGAAACAATAAATAAAAAAAGTCCACAAGGTATTTGTGGAACGGGACTTATAGATATTATTGCAGACCTTGTTGGCAATGAAATAGATGAAACAGGATTTATGGAAAATGACTTTAAAATTTTTGGAAAAATAGCCGTAAATCAAGGAGATATTCGTCAATTCCAACTTGCAAAATCTGCGGTTTGTTCGGGAATTATTACACTTATTAAACTTGAAAAAGTTGGTTTTGAGGAGATTGAAAACCTATATATTTCAGGTGGATTTTCTGCAAAAATTGATGTTGAAAATGCAGTAAAAGTAGGTTTATTGCCACGAGAATTAAAGGAAAAATGTGTTGCAATTAACAACAGTAGTTTGTTGGGTACAGTAAAATTTGCCTGTGAAAAAAACAACTTGAATTCTTATGTGAGAAACGCTGAATATGTTGATTTATCAACGGATTCAGGCTTTTCAGAATTGTTTATGAAAAATATGATGTTCGGTGGTGAATGTAATGAGTAAAGTAGCGGTCATAACAGGTGCAAGTTCAGGAATTGGACGATATACTGCAACTGCACTTTTAAAAAGAGGGTGCAAAATTTACGATTTAAGCCGTCGTGATATCCCAATGGATAATGTAAAACATATTAAAACCGATGTGACAAACGAAGAAAATGTAATAAGTTCTATTCAACAGATTATTGAAAATGAAGGTAAAATTGACATTGTAATAAACTGTGCAGGATATGGCATCTCAGGTGCCGTTGAGTTTACAAATTTGAAAGATGCAAAATCTCAATTTGATGTTAATTTCTTTGGTATGGTTAATGTGAACAAAGCCGTAATTCCATATATGCGAAAAGCAGGTGGGGGACGGATTGTAAACATCAGTTCAGTTGCTGCGGTTACTCATATTCCTTTCCAGACCTACTATTCTGCAACAAAAGCAGCCATAGAGTCATATACTTGTGCTTTGGATAACGAGTTAAAGCCTTTTAATATCTCTGTTACTGCAATTCAACCTGGGGATATATGTACGGAATTCACCTCAGCTCGTCAAAAATCCTTTGATGGTGATGATGTTTACAACGGCAGAATTTCAAAAAGTGTGGCAGGAATGGAAAAAGATGAACAAAAGGGTATGAGTCCACAGGTTGCAGGTGACTATATCGCCAAAATTGCTTTGAAAAACAAAGTGAAACCAATTTATGCCATAGGTTTCAGTTATAAATGTGTATGTGTTATGTGCAAGGTTTTCCCTTGTAGTGTACGAAATAAAATAATCGGAATGTTATATGCAAAATAAAAACGAGGTTGTTAAAACCTCGTTTTTTAATATATCAGCAAGTTTTCCAAAGAAGCATATTGTCATCAAAAACAGCGGTCATTTTACCATTGTCTTTTAACCAAGAGAGGAAAGAACGAACTGTGCTTCCAACCAAAGCATACTGCTCAAAACTCAATTGCAATTTATAGTCATTGAAGAGCAATTGTAAAAGTCTTTCAAAAGAAACCGGTTCAGTACAGAAACTACATATTCTATCTGAAATTTCCATAACTTTATCAATGTTATACTGTGCCAAATCGACGATATTTTCCGTAGGTACGGCATGTGCAGGGATGAATATTTTGCCACTCATCATCTTGACTTTTTCCAAGGTTTCAAGATATGCACCAACATCATAAATGAACGGAATTCCGTATTTATCAAGAGTTTCCTTGCTTGAAAGACAGTCTGCAAGATAAATTACCTCATCAGGTGTTTTGAAACCCACCATATTGAAGAAATGACCAGGTAAGGAAATTATCTCAAATCCTTGTGGTAACACATCTTCTGTAAGTATTTCTGCATTACTTTCCTGTGCCAAAAGAAATTTGTGTCGTAATTCTTTTGGTGGATATGCACCGAAAAGGAAGGATGGTTCTAGTATGGGATGATTAGTAAAATCACATTCAATGGATGGAACATAAATTTTGCATTTTGTCTGTTCCTGTAGATACTTGTTTCCGCCAATGTGGTCTGCATTTGAATGAGTATTCAAAATCATTTTAAGTTGCCAACCATTAGCATCTATAATCTTTTTCACCTTTTTCCCAGCGTCTTTATCGTTACCACTGTCAATAAGACAAACATCAGTATTGTTTAATTTAACAAGTCCGATTTTTGCAGGACATTGTATGTAAAAGCAATTGTCCGATACCTGAATTAACTCGTACATGATTTATCTTCCTTTGATATCTAAGAGATTTTTAGTTGCTTTATTTGACCTTGTTTCTTTCAGGAATTATAAATATAAATACAAGTGAACTTACAAGAAGCATCATTGGGTAGAAAAGATGTGAAATTATCTGGAATGCAGTTAATTCGTATCCAAGTGTGCTAACTACGGAAAGTGCTACGAGAATTTGCGCACCATAGGGAAGAATTCCTTGGAAAATACATGAAAAGGTATCAAGGATTGACGCAGTTTTTCGTGGAGAAATATTAAAATCCTTTGCCATTTCAGTAGCGATAGGGTTGGCCATAACGATAGCAACTGTGTTGTTTGCAGTGGCAATATCCATAAGGCCAACTAAAAGACCAATGCCTAACTGACCACTTTTTTTGCCTTTGAATACCTTTCTGATTCCGTTGAGTAATGCCTCAAAACCACCATTATATTTTATCAATCCGCAAAGTGCAGCAACAAGAATAGCAACCATTGATGTTTCAAACATTCCCGATGCTCCTGCACCCATTCCAGAAAGTAAGTCAGGGAATGCTACACTGCCAGTTGCTAACATAATAACACTACCTGAAAGGATACCAATCAAAAGTGTTACAAAAACATTGATACCGATAATTCCACTTAAAAGAACAAGAATATACGGAATAATCTGAATCATGTTATATTCTTTTACGATTGCTTCTGGAATATCGGAGTTAAGTGATAATACAAGAATAAGGGCAAGTGTAACAAGGGCAGCAGGGATAACTACTGCAATATTAGTACGGAATTTGTCCTTCATCTTACAGCCTTGACCATTACAAGCAGCAATAGTTGTATCGGAGATAAATGAAAGGTTATCACCAAACATAGCGCCACCAACAACTGTTCCGACACAAAGTGGGAGAGAAAAGCCTGAGCCTTCTGAAATTGCAACAGCAATTGGAGTTATGAGTGTGATAGTACCAACAGATGTGCCCATGGCAGTTGAAACAAAGCAACTGATAATGAAAAG
>CALEIS010000045.1 GCA_937877675.1 uncultured Clostridia bacterium
TTCATCCAAATGATGATGTAAATATGAGCCAGTCTTCAAATGACACATTCCCAACAGCTATGCATATCGCAGCTGTACTTGCACTCGAAGAAAAGCTTCTTCCTGCAGTTCAGGAATTGATTGAAACATTTAAAAGACTTGAAGCAGAAAACGAAGGCATCGTAAAGAGTGGTAGAACTCACTTGCAGGATGCAACTCCTATTAAGTTTAGTCAGGAAATTAGCGGTTGGCGTTCAAGCCTTGAAAAGGATGTTGAATTAATCAATCGTTCAATTGCACCACTTTATGAACTTGCTCTTGGTGGTACTGCAGTTGGTACAGGTCTTAATGCACCAGCAGGATTCGACACAGGTGTTGCTGCAGAAGTTGCAAAGCTTACAGGTAAGCCATTCGTAACAGCTGCAAATAAATTCCATTCACTTACATCAAAGGACGAACTTGTATTTGCACATGGTGCAATCAAGGCTCTTGCTTGTGATATGATGAAGATTGCAAACGATGTTCGTTGGTTAGCATCAGGTCCTCGTGATGGTCTTGGAGAAATCTTCATTCCTGAAAATGAACCTGGTTCATCAATTATGCCTGGTAAGGTTAACCCAACACAGTGTGAAGCAGTAACAATGGTTGCTGTTCAGGTAATGGGTAACGATGTTGCAGTTAGTATGGCAGCATCTCAGGGTAACTTTGAATTGAATGTATTTATGCCTGTATGTATCTATAATTTCTTACAGTCAGCAAGACTTCTTGCAGAAGCAATTGTATCATTCAATAAAAATTGTGCTGTTGGTATCAAGGCAAATAAAGAGAAGATGCATCATAATCTTCACAACTCTTTGATGCTTGTAACTGCTCTTAACCCATATATCGGTTACGAAAATGCAGCAAAAACAGCAAAGAAAGCATTTAAAGATAATATTTCACTTAAAGAAGCTTGTGTTGAACTTGGTTTCTTGACAGCTGAAAGATTTGATGAAGTATTCCATCCTGAACAGATGGTATAAACCGGAGGTAAACCTATGAAAGTTAGTTATTTCCCCGGATGCACTCTTAAAAACAAGGCTAAAGAACTTGATGTTTATTCAGTTAAGTCTGCCGAAGTTCTGGGTATAACTTTAGAAGAAATTGAAAACTGGCAGTGCTGTGGTGGTGTGTTTACAACAGCAAGAGATGAAGTTGCAACAAAACTTTCATCAGTTCGTGCACTTAAATATGCTCTTGATAGAGAACAGCCACTCGTTACAGTTTGCTCAGCTTGTCATAATGTAATTAAGCAGACAAATTATGCTATGCAGAATGATAAGGAATTTGCTGATAAAGTTAACAGATACATGGCAGAAGGCGAATATAACGGAGAAACAGAAGTTTATAACTACCTTGAAATGCTCCGTGATATGGTAGGCTTTGATGCGGTTAAGGAAAAGGTGGTTAACCCACTTAAAGGAAAGAAAATCGCAGCATACTATGGTTGTCTTCTTTTAAGACCTAACAGTGTTATGAGAATGGATGACCCTGAAAATCCTACAATCATGGAAGACTTGATTAAGGCAATGGGTGCAGACCCGGTAGTGTATGCAAAGCGTAACGAATGCTGTGGAGGATACATTTCAGTAGAAAGTCCTGAATCAGCTAAGAGAAACAGTAATGCTATTATTGCTAATGCAAAAGCTGCAGGAGCAGAAATGATTATTACTGCATGTCCACTTTGTAAATATAACCTTATTAAAAATGGTGCGGATATTCCCGTAATTTATTTCACAGAGCTTCTCGCTGAAGCACTTGGTGTAAAGGAGGATACAAATGAATAATAAAGAGTATCTTCAGGAAGAAATCATCCGTAGAAGTGGTGTGAATCCAAGCAAGTGTATGCGTTGTGGCAAATGCTCTGCAACATGTCCAGCATATGATGAAATGGAATACCATCCACATCAGTTTGTAAATATGGTTGAGAGTGGCGATATTGAGCCATTACTCAATTCAGAGTCACTTTATAAATGTTTATCATGTTTTGCATGTATTGACAGATGTCCAAGAAATGTAGAACCTGCTAAATTGGTTGAAGCAGTACGTCTTACTGCAATTAGACAACAGGGTGCTAACAGAATGACTGCTAATGACGTTCCTCAGATGATTGACGAGGATGTTCCACCACAGTTGCTCGTAAGTGCGTTCAGAAAATATACTAAGTAAGGAGGAAAAGACAAATGCAAAGAGTTGGCGTTTTTGTATGTTGGTGTGGTAGTAATATTGCAGGTACAGTTGATGTAGAAGCAGTATCAGAAGCCTTGAAAAGCGAACCAGGGGTAGTCTTTTCCACTAACTATCAATATATGTGCTCACAGGCTGGTCAGGATATGATTAAAGAAGCTGTTAAAGAGCACAATCTTACAGGAATCGTAGTTTGTTCTTGTTCACCAAGAATGCACGAAGCAACATTCCGTAAAACTGCAGCTGCTGCAGGACTCAACCCATATATGGTTGAAATCGCAAATATCCGTGAACAGTGCTCATGGGTACATAAGGATATGCTTACAGGTACTGATAAAGCAATTATCCTCGGTAAAGCTGCTATTGCAAAGGTAAATCTCAACACTCCACTCACTCCAGGTGAGTCACCAGTAACAAAGAGAGCTTTGGTTATCGGTGGTGGTATTGCAGGTATCCAGACTGCACTTGATATTGCAGATGCAGGTTTCCCTGTTGATATCGTTGAGAAAAAGCCTACAATCGGCGGTAAAATGGCACAGCTCGATAAAACATTCCCAACACTTGACTGTGCTGCTTGTATTCTTACTCCTAAAATGGTTGATGTGGCACAGAATGATAAAATTCGCATCTTCTCATATAGTGAAGTTTCAGAAATCAAGGGCTTCGTTGGTAACTTTGATGTAACAATCAAAAAGAATGCTCGTTTCGTTAAGGAAGATGTTTGTACAGGTTGTGGTGCTTGTGTTGATAAGTGTCCAATGAAGAAAATTCCTAACGAATTTAACTTGGGTA
>CALEIS010000046.1 GCA_937877675.1 uncultured Clostridia bacterium
GGGTCGTCGAGGACGCCGACCCCTACAACAATCTCCCCTACAAATTCAAATTTATCTAATGAATTATGTCGCAAACCTGCTTCGGCTTTCGCCTCACGACTCTTCGCTAAAAATGTTTCCCCGAAACATTTTTTACGCTCAGACCTTCACAGGTTCGAGTCTTTTACCAATTAGCAAAATAAAAAAAGTACCTGATTATTATCAGATACCTTTTGGTGGACCACATAGGACTCGAACCTATGACCGTCCGGTTATGAGCCGGATGCTCTAACCAACTGAGCTAGTGGTCCTTATTCAGTTGCTCGAATATTATATATTTTTTAAAAATGAATGTCAAGTCTTTATACTAAAAAACATAATTTAATTTGTTGCATTGTTTTTTAATCCGTGGTATAATTCTTTTAGAAACTTTTAAGGAGTAATTACATATGAATAAAAAACTCATATCAATTATTGTTGCTGTTGCAGTTGTTGCGGTTGCTGTTGTGGGCGTTGTTTTAGCAATTAACCTCATTAACGATAAGGATAATGACGCTTATAAAGATTCAGGCAAAAAATCAAACAAGACTGAACAGGTTTCTCAAGAAGGTTCTTCTGAAAACAACCAGAATAACGAAAACAACAATGGTATTCAAATCGGTCCAAATGAAAATAATGAAGGTAACAATTCTAACGAGAATAACGAAGGTAACAACTCTGGTGAAAACAATCAGGGTGGCGAGGATGTTGAAAGATGTCAACATTGTGATAAACCTATCGTGAGCAAATACGACCCAAAAGTCAATGACCTTGACAATTATTGTGATGGCGACTGTGTGGGTTGGGCAGGATAAAGCAACGATTTAAACTTAATAACATGAATTAAAGAAACGATTTTTCGTGGTTTTATGCTTTTTTCCTTGATAAAACCATTTGACAAAAATCGTTTTTTTGTAGTTTTTGTTGACTTTTAGCGATTATGGAACTATAATTTTAATACACAATATATTATTTACTTTGATGGGGGAAATAAAAATGATTTGTCCAAATTGTTCACGTCCACTTGTTGAGGGTGCAAGATTTTGCGAAGGTTGCGGCACACCTGTAAACACTGCTCCTGCACAGCCAGTTCAGACACCTAACTACAACCAAGCACCTAACCACAACCAGGCACCAAACTACAACCAGGGTTATAGTCAGCCAAACTATGGTGCTCCTGTACAGAATGCATATGCACCTTTCCAGTCACCATTTGCTGGTTCTTCATTTAATGGTTCTGTTTTGGATACATTCGTTGCAGGCCTTGTTGCTTCACTTATTATTAGTTTCACATGCGGTATTGCAACACCATGGGCTGTTACATACTTCTTGAAATTCATCTTTGACCACACAACAATTGATGGCAAGAAGCTCACTTTCGTTGGTAATGGTGCTGACTTATTTGGTCAGTGGATTATATGGGCACTTCTTACTGCTGTTACTTGTGGTATTTATAGTTTCTGGGTTGCACCAAAAATGTACAACTGGATTGCTAAGAATACACACTTTGTAAACTAATCATATTACAGTAAACGGTACAGGTAATCACCTGTACCGTGTTTTATTAGAGGTTAACTAAATGAATGTTAAAGATTTAAGCACACCTAAAGGACGTTTAATGTTGCGTATTAGAAGTGGAATAACGCTTTTGATTTTAGGTTTGCTCTATTATGGTTTTACAAAACTTACTGGTTGGGGACTCCCCTGTTTAGTCAACAGAATATTTAAAATATATTGTCCTGGTTGTGGCGTTACAAGAATGTTTGTTGCTCTTTTTCAGGGTGATATTCAGGCTGCAGCGAAATACAATCTTTTTGTGTTGGTTTTCCTTATTCCTGCATTGATTTTTGCATTAGTAAGATTAATCAAATTCGTCAAAAACGGGGATACAAAATACAACAAGATTGAAATGGCTTTAATAATTTTCACAGCAATTTGTGCCATTGTTTTCACCGTGTTAAGAAATCTACCAAGTTTCAGTTTCCTTGCACCATAAAAATATAGACAAAGAAAAGCCCCGTGGTTACCCACGGGGCTTCGTTATTTAAAGAAAATTATTTCTTTTCGTATTCGTAAGTTGTCTTTGACTGAAGTTTGCCATCTGCGTAGTATGTTTTAACTTCTTCTTGCAAACCGTATTTATTGTACTTAACTGAGCGCTGAAGTTCATCTGTTTCGCCACTGTATGTCTTTGCTTCAGCAACCTTACCCTTTTCAATTGTGAACTCTGTGTATGATTCAACTATATCATCTTTATTGTAATGTTCAACAACAATCTTTTTCTTGCTGTCTTCTTTTACTTTGTAATATGATGTAACTTCGTCATTTTCATCACGAGCTTCACGTTCAATACAAATGTCGTACTTATTGTACTTTGCAGTCATTTTGTATGTAACATTGCCTTCTGCATCATAATCAGTACGGCTTGTGCAGTTACCATTCTTATCGTACTCTGCTACTTCTTTTTCTACAACTTCGCCTTCAGAATCTGTGTAAACATACTCTGTCATATTACCCTTTTTGTCATACTTGTATGTTTCTACATAATCCTTTGTTGAATCAGTCTCACACTTATATTCTTCACGAAGTATATTATCCTTCTTATCCAATTCGATTGTTGTAACACCAACAACCTCGCCAGCGTCATAATTTTTCACTGTAACGTTTTTGCCGTCTCTTTCCATTGAGTATGTCATCTGGTCGTTGTAGGATCTTTCTTCAAGAACAAGAACGTCTTTCTTGTAGCCTAACTTAATCTTAGTTACCTGGCCATTTTCTTCAGCTTTAGCTGATGAAACATAAATTCCGTCTTCCTTCTTGTATTCGTCAAATCTGAAAACAGTCTTGTTGTCATATGAGCCTGTTGTTGTAATCTTTGTTACTCTGCCTTTTTTGTCGTGCTCAACTTTTCTTTCAGATGAAACACTACCATCGTATTCATGCTTATATGCATAGAAATTATCATCTTCAGAATAATATTCGTATGTATCCTTTTCGGTTACATTACCGTATTCATCATAATAAACAGAAACCTGTTTGCTTACATAGTACTTATCTTTTGGGTCGCCACCAAAGAGTGCGATTGCACCGATGATGATAGCAACAACAAGAACAACTGCCACGATTGGTGTAATGAGTTTTTTGTTAAAGCCTTTCTTTGCTTTTGGAGCAGGTGCTACTGGAGCAACTACTGGGTTAGCTGTTGGCTGAGGAGCCGCAGCTGGTGCTGGGTTAGCAGCTAATGACGCACCACAATTTGTGCAGAAAGGAGCGCCATCCTGATTTTGTGTTCCGCAATTATTACAAAACATTTTTCATTCTCCTTTTTCATAAAAGATTGTAATTTTATTTTACCCCTATCGACAAAGTTTGTCAATAGAAATTTACAGTGTTAAAGCGCTAAAATGTTATGATGCTATTTTTTAGCATATTCGTAGGTTGTTTTAGAAGAAAGTTTGCCATTTTCATAATAGTTTTTTTCTTCTAACACAAGACCATCTTTGTTATATGTTACCGATTGCTCAAGCTTTTCTGTTGTACCATTATAACGTTTTGCCTCGGTCAACTTATTTTTTTCAATTGTGTACTCATTGTAATATATGAGCTTATCGTCCTTGTCGAAATAATCAACAATAATTTTATCCTTACTTTCGCTTCTGAGCTTTACATATACTGCAACCTCATCATTTTCATCAAGGATTTCAGCTTCAATTACGACGTCGTACTTATTGTATGTTGCGGTAAAGCTTTCTTCTATTTCACCATCTTCACCATAGGAAACACCACTTGTTTGATTACCATTTTTGTCATATTCATACACAACTCGTTCTGTGACATCACCATCGGAATTTGTTGAATTATATTCCAATAAATTTTCTTTCTTATCGTAGATGTATGTGTCCACATAATTTTCTGATGGGTCAGTTTCGTCTTTGTACTCCCTACGAATCAGATTATCCTTCTTGTCGTACTCATAAATATATGTTCTCTTAAGCTCGCCATCTTCAAAATATTTATTTGTTTCAACATTACCTTCTTTTTCCGATGAGAATGTGAGAACATTATCCTCATATTCCTTTGTACGGACAAGTTCATCTTTTTCGTAAGCATATTCAATTTTATATGTCACTTCGTCTTTGGTGCATTTACCCGTTGCAACATAGAGTTTTCCATCTTTTTCATATGTAAAATTGAAAACCTTTTTGTCGTCACCAACGCCTTCAGTCAATTTTATTATTCTGCCATCTTCATCTCTTTCGTATTTGTCTTGGTCATAGACTTCTCCATCATACTCATGTTTATACAGTGAAAGAATTCCTTCTGCAAAATACTCTCGAGTAAATTTGCTAGTTACATTACCATCTTCATCATAGTTGACTTCAACTTTTTTACTTACATAGTATCTGTCCTTTGGGTCAGTGAAGAGATAAAGTGAACCAAAAACTATTGCCAAGGCAAGAATTACTGCCACAATCGGAAGAATGATTGCCATTGGATGAATTCTCTTGCGTTTTTTCTTAACTGGCTCCGGCACAAAATTGTTGGCAGGATTGATTTCATTCATTAAACTTGGATTTTGTTCAAAAGAATTAGCCACATTAGGTCTTACTACATTGGATTCCCTCATTGGTACTCCATAGTTTTTTGGAATGGGGTCCATATTTCTTGACATTGTAACAGTCATTTCGCTACCTTTACCCACAGGTGGAGTAACAGGTCTAACCGGTGGTGCTATAGGTGGAGCAACTGGTCTAACCGGTGGTGCTACTGGTGGTCCTACTGGTGGAGCAACCGGTCTAACTGGTGGCACTACTGGCGGAGCAACTGGTCTGTCTATAACTGGACTTTCAGGTGCTTTCTCTTCATTTTCTGATGTTGATGACTCATTTGCACCGATAAAGACTGTTTTTTCGTCTTCAAAATCCTCTACCATTTGAGGTTTTGCCATTTCCACCCTTGGGACAGAGTCAGAATGTGAAAAAATTTCTTCTGCATCTTCAACAGAATCAAAAGTTTCATCATTTTCTGCATCTTCACTATTTGAAAAAATATCCGTTGGCTCTTCTACACTATTTGAGAAAATTTCATCATTTTCGTCATCCGTTGTGAAGACTTCAACTGATTCATCTTTTGAGTTTGAGAAAACATCTGCTACTTCCTTTACATTTGTAAGAACTTCAATGGATTTTTCTTCAGAATTTGAAAAAATGTCAATTTCCTGAGGTTCGCTATGAGAAAAAATCTCGTTATCATCCATTTCTTTCTCAACGGGAGTTTCAATTATGGACTCAAAAGACTTTGTTTTTGGTGGTAAAACAACTCTTGTTTTTTCGTCATCGTCAACTATCTTTTTTGTGACTATAGCCTTTGTTGCCTCATCATCAAAAACAGGTTTTGAAAAGTTTTCTTTTTTTACAGTTTCCATGGGTGCAGGAGTCTTTTCTTTTTCCGTTGTTTGTTCCCATCGTGGTACTTTTGTGCCACATCCCATGCAAAACACAGAATCATCAGGAATCTGTTTGCCACATTTAATACAAAACATCACTCAATCTCCTTTTTATAGGCAAGTTCTGATTATATCTTACTGCTTTCGACAGAACATGTCAATTGTTCCATCTCTTACAGTGTCATTATATGCACTATTTTTTTACTTTTGTAATTTGAATTTTACCAGTTCTTTTTCCACTTGTGAAAATGGCAAAAATTCACCTATATATCGTCCGTGAAGGTCTTTTTCTGCCTTTTGATTAACTGCATAGACCAAATCCGATTTATAAAGGACTGCAACTTTTATGTTTTTATCTACATTTTCAATGAAATATTTTTTCACTTGCTTATAGATAGGGTTTCTCACCTTAAAGGTTTCAGGAATTTGCACCGACGAGCTACTTGACAGCAAATCACAAAGAATTTTTTCCTTTAAAATTTCACTGTCGCATTTATCTTTAAAGAAATTATAAAGATTTTCTGCATAATCAGAAAGTCGCATTTTGTTTCCGTCAACTGCATTACCAAAATCATTGAAAAGGTCAAATGGTGAAATGCCATATTCGTGGGTTAAATAGTCAAGAGTGAATAAAAATCTGCCACTGTTATAAAGTCGGTCAACTGCATCTTCACAGTTTTTAAGCATTTTGATTTCGTCACTTGACAGCCACGGAGTTGATGTGACCTCATAAGGTGGCTCATCATTAAATGTGCAAGGATATTTATCTTGGTTTTCACGCATATCTGCACCATAGAGAAGTTTTAAAAAGCCCATTTGAAGCATTTGTGCCTTTAATGAGTAACCAATATTAAAACTATTTTTAAAGCTTTCCAAATTTTCACCTGTAAGCCCTGCAATAAGGTCAATGTGAATGTGCATATTCTTAAAACTCACAAGTTTTTTGATGTTTTCAATAAGTTTCTTTGTGTCGGTTTTACGGTTAATGGTCTTTAATGTTTCTTCATTAAAAGACTGCATACCGATTTCAAGTTGCACAGCACCCTTTGGCATACTTTCAAGGATATTGAGAGTGTCTTCCCTTAAAATATCCCCTGCTATTTCAAAATGGAAGCATATACCTTTGGGATTTTCTTTTCCGTAATTTTCTTTAATGAAACACAAAATCTCGTTGGCTCTTTTAGGGTTTGCATTGAATGTACGGTCAACGAATTTAAGAGTTTGTGTGCCACTGTTAGAAAGTTTGATTATGTCATTTTTAACCCCATCAAGGTCAAAATATCGCAAAGGTGAGCATCTGCCTGAAAGACAGAATGCACAACGATAAGGACACCCACGACTTGTTTCAATATATGAAATTCTGCCATTTAAATTCTTGAAAAACTCATCCGTATATGGTGACGGTGGTGTTTCGTCATATACTTTTTCAGGGATTGTGATGATTTGGTCATTTTCTCGGTATGAAAGACCTGAAACCAATGACAAATCCTCATTAAAATTATTGATAAAATCAGGGAATGACCATTCCCCTTCCCCTGCTAAAACAAAATCGACAAAACCATATTTATTAAGCACATCTTCCTGACGGAATGCAACCTCAGGACCACCGAGAATGATTTTACAGTTATGCTTTTCTTTTATATAACGACAGATTTCAAGAGTTTTTGTAATATTCCAGATATAGGATGAAAAAGAAACAACATCAGGTTTTTCTGCTATTATTTCATCTGCAAAATCATAGATATTGCCATTGATTGTGCTTTCCATTACCTTTGCTTCAACATTAGTTTTGCAAAATTCTCTGACTCCTGAAAGCAAACACCAAGGAGAAAGGGATGCATGGACATATTTAGAATTTAAACAACAAATTATAACCTTCATATTTTCTCCTTTCTGTTAAAAAAGGGCGATTTGTGAATCGCCCCTACAATTTTGCGTTTTGCACTTTGCATTTTGCATTTTAATTATATCCAATCACCATACCAAAGAGCAACAGTAATGATGTTGCGACAAGGATTGTGAACTGGATTTTGAATGTCCATTTAAACCATTTAATATAACTTATTCCTGCCATACCAAGGCTGATTAAAAGCACAGGGTTTGTTGGATACATAACATTTGAGAAACCATCACCGAATGCGAATGCCATAACTGAAAGTTGGGATGAAATATCAAAAATCTGTGCAAGTGGCACGATTAAAGGCATAAGCAAAAATGCCTTTGCAGAGCCTGAGCTTATAAAGAAATTAAGCACAAGAACGATTAAATAGATAAAGAGAATTACTGCTCCCTTTGGTAAAGTTTCGGCAATTCCCACCGCTGAATGAAGGAGTGTATCGAGAATTTTACCCTCAATGAGTGTGTATTTAATTGAACTTGCCATTAAAATCATTAAAACAGCAGGAAGAATTGTAACAATTCCGTAGCCAAAGAATTTTGCCAAATTCTTGCCACTCATTCCTGAAATAAGCACTGAAGCAAGACCTGCCACAAGGAACATAAGCGCTACGATAATCATTGTGTAATCCTGCAAGAATGTTAAGAAAACTGAACTGAGAACTACTAAAATTCCAACACCAAGGATACTTGCGAAGGTTACAAGTGCTTTATCCATTCTCTTGTCATCAACGAAATCGTCGTGAACTTCGATTTGTTCAATAGGTTTTGCAATTTTAAGTGCATGATGTTTTACAAAAAAGTGAACTATCGCATAAATGATTATGAATGCAACAAAACGGAGCCACATTCCTGAAAACATAGGAAGTCCTGCCAATTCCTGTGCAACACCAACTGTAAATGGATTACAAACACCTGCAGCAAAGCCACAACCTGCCGAGAGAATACTCATTCCAAGTCCTGTAAGCTCATCCCAACCAAGGGCAACTGAAAGTCCCACAACGATTGGCACAAGTGGTACACATTCTTCAAGTGAGCCGATAAATGCACCCATTGACATAAAGAAAAGCATTACAAAGGACATAAGATTGTATCTATTCTGTCCGAATTTGTGAACAATCTTTTTGAGCATATACTCCATAAGTCCACATTTATCAAGGGCTGTGAAAATTCCACCAATTACAAGAAGGAACACGATAACGGCAATAATTGCTCCACCACCGTCAGCACCAAGGACTAAAAATGGGGACAAAATCCATTTCAAAAATGGAACTCCACCATCCACATATTTAAAACTGTCAGTTACAATAGTTTCCATTCCGTTTGCATCGGTTACTCTCGCATATTCACCGCCTGGAATGAAAAATGTTGCAACATAAGTAAGACACATCAATGCAAAAATGATAACTATTGCACCAATAAAGGATTTTGCACTTATGTCAAGACCTTTTCTTTGGTTTTTCGCCATTAAATTATACCTCTTTAATTACGTATTTATAGAAATCAACTGCAGGTGCAAGTGTGTCGATACTAACATTCTCATCAATACCGTGAACACTGTTGTACTGTTGATTATCAATGTTAAATGGAACAAAACGAAGGCAGTTTTTACAAACTCTTGTGAAATATCTGCTATCTGTTGCACCATTCATAATATATGGAACAGCCTTGTATTCAGGGAAAACAGCACTTACTGCTTTTTCAATAAATTTAAACTGTTCACCGTTGAAATCAGAAATACCTGACTCGATTCCGTCCTCAATAATCTCTGTTTCAATATCATATTTCTTTGCAAGTTTTGTGATATTCTCAACACTTGACTTTTTGCCCTGATGATGTGAATAACGCATATTGCCAACAACCCATGCCTCTTGTGGAATAACATTTGAACCGTCAGAGCCTTTGCTCATTGTGAAAGCAAGAGTTGTACGAAGAAGTGCTGCACCTGATGGTGAAATCATTGGCATAACTTTTTCAAGGACTGGTTTGAAAGTATTTGCATTTCCACAAGCAGTTTTCATAACACCACTCATTGTTGGTGCAAATCGTGAAAGCATTTCTTTGATAGTTGGTGACATTTCCACATCAAAGCACTGTGCTTTTTCTGCCTCACACATAAACTTTGCAAGACGAACAAGTGGAGTGTTTTTGCCAGGTGCAGATGCGTGACCACCATTTGATTTTGCGATAAATTTAAGGTCCATATATCCCTTTTCACCAACACCAATCATTGCAAAAGTACCGTCAGCACCACCGATTGGGTCATAAAGAATCATACCACCCTCGTCAAGGACCATATAGAAATCCATATTTCTCTTTTGCAATTCAAGTGAGATAGCATTTCCGCACTCACCACCTGTTTCCTCTGTACAGGTTGATACAAAATATGTATCTCTTCTTGGTGTGAAACCTTCTTTTAAAAGTTCTTCGGCAGCCTGAAACATCATAGCAAGACCACCCTTTGTATCAAGTGTACCTCTGCCCCATACTCTGCCCTCTGCAATTTCACCTGAAAATGGAGGGTATTTCCACTCACCACTTGCTTCAACAACGTCATGGTGATTCATAAGCATAACGGGTTTAAGTGATGAGTCTGTACCCTTCCATTTAAGCAAAAGGCTACCGTCAAAAACCTCACATTCAAGTTTGCTGAAAACATTTGGGAAAGTTTCATGGAGTACCTTATGAAACTCTAAAAACTTTGTTCTGTCCTTGTTTTCCCTTGAAGAAATTGTTTCTACTTTAATGAGTTTTGACAAAATCTCTGCATATTGCATTCCACGATTATCGCTCATTTTCTACATCTCCTAAAAAATAATGAGAAAATTATACCATATAATATAAATAAAATAAAGTATTTTGTAAAAAAATGGATAGAAAATATCTATCATTTTAGTTGCTTTTTTGTATAAAAATGGTATAATGTAGTTTAATGTAATTTGAAAGGATGAATCAGATGAAAATTACTGCAAAAATCGTTTCTATCGTTATGGCAATTGTGCTTCTTTTCACTATGGCTACTCCTGTAATGGCAAAAAGTGAAAGTGGAATGAAAACTCGTGCACAGTATGTTCAGACTCTTGCTGGTGAAGGCTACCCTGCTATGACAACGGATGAATTCCTTGGAAAAATAAACGCTTGTGGTGACTTTTTCCGTATGTTTACAGGTGGAAAATTCCCAAGTGAAGAAAAAATAAACATTTCTTTTGACAAAACTCTTACAGAGGCTAACCTCTATGTTGTTGAAAATTGTGGTGTTAATATGGAAGCAATTCTTCGTAATCTTCCACCACTCAACAACCTTTCTTCCCTTGTTGCTGACACTTTTGAAATCGACACAGTAGCTTTCAGAGAAGCTATGTTTGAAGAGTGTAGAAAACAGGATGCTGAAGGTACAGGCTTAGGTGTTGTTTACTATTTCCTTGGCTGTTATATGAGCATTATCGACAAGATTGAGCTCTTTGTTGTACCAACTGATGATTCTGATGTTTTTGAGCTCTGTTTCAATATGGTTTTCCGTGATGGTGCAAAAGAAACTATTCACACAGGTATGTACATTGACACAAAAACTGGTGAAATGGGTAACTTTGACAACAAAGGTATGTTGGGCCTTGGATTTAATTTCAACTTCAAGGATATGGTAATATACACAGTTGTTGACGCTTGGACAAGAGATTTAGGTTTTGCAGTTGTATATGATGTTATTGCAAATGCCGTTGGTATTTATGACTATGAAACTCGCAGATACCAGTTTGAATATGACGGTCTTGAATGGATGATTCAGGTTTGGAAAGGCACATATTTCTATGTTACAAACGGTGCTGAGGTTGGTATTTACAACCGAGTACCAGGTGAGGAAATGGGAACTTTCTACAACTGTGCTAATAACGACCAGATGATGGAAATGCAAATGATGCTTATGTATAAGAACAAAATTCTTATCAACACAAGGGCTCAGAAACACTGGTGGCTTACTGGTTTCCACTTAAGCGGAACAGTTTATGACCCTGCATCACTTACAATGGTTTATTCAATTATTTTCCCAAATAAGGAAATGAGAAATGCATTTACAAATGCTGTTGACAATGAGAAAAACGGTGACGCATCATACACAGTAAGTGGTAATAAAGTTACAGTTAAATGGTAAAATAAAAAGCACCTTTGAGATTTCTCAGGGTGCTTTTTTTATTGTATGATGTTGCTTTTTGCTTTATGGGTGGTATAATTATTTCAATAAATAAAGGTATGATAAGGAGAAATTTATATGAGACAATGCTTAAGATGCAACAGCATAATGGTTGAAGATTTATCACTTATGGTAACCAATGGTGGTTATGGTATAGATGTCAGAGAAAAAGGATTATTCAAAAACTCCTTAGGAAAAATCAAATGTGCAGTTTGTCCCAAATGTGGTTATACAGAAACATACATTGATGATGTTCAACGCTTGAAAAAAGCCATTGAAAGCAAATAAACAAAAAACTTCATCATAGAGAGGTTTACTATGAAAATTTTACAGATAATTATTTCGTGTCTTTTAATAGTGGCAATTATTGTTTCTTCACATTTTTCTTCACTTTTTGTATTGAAGGAAGCATCAGCACCTTTTGCAAATGCTTACCAAATTCCGGAAAACATTCCTGAATACCAAAGGATTTCTATAACCAAGAAAACCGATTGGACTGCCAAATGGATTTGGGATAAAGAAAACCTGACAGAGAAAAACACATGGATGTGCTTTAATAAAGAGGTCAATCTTGAAAAAAAGCCTGAAGAACTTATTGCTGACATCTCAGCCGACTCGAAATATTGGCTTTACATTAACGGAGAAACTGTTGTTTTTGATGGAAATGTTAAACGAGGTCCTAATGATAACAGTGGCTATTATGACAGTGTGGATATTGCTCCATATCTTAAAGAGGGTGAAAACTCAATTTGTGCTTTGGTGTGGTTTTGGGGTGATAGTAAAAACTATTCATACAACAGTAGTGGTCAGGGTGGATTCCTTTTTGAAGCAAAAAATGATGACATCACCATAATTTCTGACAACAGTTGGAAGGTAAAAAAGAATGATGCTTATAGGGATAGTATTTTTTACAAACCTAATTACAGACTCCCTGAACACAGCATTTATTATGATGCAAGAAAGGACATTGGCGATTGGACAAAGGTTGGATATGATATTTCTTCTTGGGAAAATGCTACCGAATATGGTGTTGGTGGTACTGGTGCTTATGGTGACCTTTATTCAAGAGGAATTCCAATGCTTAAGGATTATGGTCTTAAAGACTATGAAAATTCAAAGGATTATGAGAACTATACTGTAAAGAACCTTTTCGGTGAAAAAATCACCGTGGATATTCCATACAATGCACAATTTACTCCTTATCTTAAAATCATAGCACCTAAGGGCAAGAAAATTCGCATAACAACGGAAAACACACCAATCGGTGCAGTTTCAACTACCTATATCACTAAAGAGGGAGAACAAGAGTTTGAGTCTTTAGGTTGGATTAATGGTGAGCATATTACTTATGAAATACCATACGGTGTTACAGTTGTTTCTCTCAAATACCGTGAAACAGGATATGACAGTGAATTTTGTGGTTACTTTAACTGTGATGATGAATTCTTAAACACTTTGTGGCAAAAATCCTTGCGAACTCTCTATGTTACTATGCGTGACAACTTTATGGATTGTCCTGACAGAGAAAGAGCACAATGGTGGGGTGATGTCACAAGTGAGATGATTATGACAATGTACTCTATGGACAGCAATTCCTACTTGTTGTATCAAAAGGGTGTTCATGCGATGCTTTCTCATATTGACAACACAAAGGTGCTTCAAACTGTTGTACCTATAAGTGGTGACTATTTTGAACTTCCTGTTCAGCAACTTGCAGGAATCGTTGGTTTTATGACCTACTATGAATATACTGGTGACAAGGCTTTTCTTGAAGAGGTTTATAGTGCATCCATCGACTACCTGAAACTTTGGGAAATTGGTGAAAACAATCTTGTTGTTCATCGTGAAGGCTCTTGGGACTGGCCTGACTGGGGTAACAAGGCGGATATGACAGCCATTGAAAATGCTTGGGTTTACTATGCACTCTCTGCCACAGAAGAAATGGCAAAAGTTATAGGAAATGACAAGGATATTCCATTTATTACAGAGAGAAAAGACACTATCGCAAAGGGTTATAAAACTCTTTGGACAGAAAATGGCTTTAAGAGTGATGATGTGAAAAATCCTGATGACAGAGCCAATGCACTTGCAGTTTTATCAGGACTTGCAACCAAAGAGCAGTACGCCACTATCAAAAATGTGCTTACAACCACTCAAAATTCAAGTCCATATATGGAATATTATGTTCTTGAAGCCCTTTGCAAAATGGGAGAATATGAACTTGCAAGAGATAGAATTAAGGACAGATATGAGGGTATGGTAAATGCAGATTACTCTACTCTTTGGGAATTCTGGGACGCTTGGCGTGGCACTAAAAATCACGCTTGGAGTGGTGGACCTCTTGTTATAATGAGTAAGCATTTTGCAGGTATCACTCCCCTTTCAGCAGGTTATGAAAAGGTTAAAATCGACCCTCAATACACCCTTTCTAACAGTATGAACTGTACTGTTCCAAGTGTAAAAGGTTTAATCACTTTGGATTATGTAAAATCTAACGGAAATTACATTATCAACCTTACTATTCCAGAAGGTATGAATACTGTTGTGTATGCACCAACAAATGCTGTTGTGTATGTAAACTCACAGATTTACTACCAAAACGGTGAATATGCAAATAGTGAAATCACAAATGTGGAAATTGTGGAAAAGTAATCTGTAACGAGTAAGGTAAATTTGAATTTGTAAAGGAGTGTTTGTATGAAAAAGAAGAAATTGTTATTTGCGATATTATGTGCATTAGGTAGTGGAACAGTAGGATTCTTTGCAAACCAGTTAACCGAAGTATATGGTTGTGTATTATTCGGTATTGGTGTTGGCCTTATGGTCTATTCAATTATAAATTTAAGTAAGTAAATTCCAATTTGACAAAGGGGTATCCGTATGGATAACAAGAAAAATAAGAAAAAAGAACCTTGGAGAATTATTGTTTTCATAATCTCCGTATTGTTTATCATATTTATGTGGGTGAAGAATGACATCGTAGCCATTTATACTACTATGCCCGCAGAACAGGTTGCTCCTCTGATTGCCACAACGATTGTAGTTTCTCTGATTAAAGTTGCCACAATTGCAGGTGGAGTATTGCTGATTAAGTGGGTTGTTGGCAAAGCAAAAAAATAAACCAATTCCAATTTATTGAGTATGAGCAACAGCATTTCGCTGTTGCTTTTTTGGTGATATAAGTTGTTTAATTGTTTTGATAAAGTTGAATTTGTAGGGGAGATTGTTGTAGGGGTCGGCGTCCTCGACGACCCGCCGTTGGTTTACCTATTCATTTG
>CALEIS010000047.1 GCA_937877675.1 uncultured Clostridia bacterium
AAGCATTAACAGCAAATCATATTAACAGATTCTACAATATCTATGACTACAACAAGGTACAGTTACATAATCTTTATGGACCAACAGAATGTGCAGTTGACGTAAGCTATTATGCATGTGTACCAGAAGACATAGACCCAGTGCCAATAGGTAAACCAATCTACAATACACAGCTCTACATCACAGATAAATATCTTAACCCAACACCAATAGGAGTAGTGGGTGAACTTTGTATTGCAGGTGTAAACGTAGGACAAGGTTATCTCAATAACGAAGAACTCACAAATGAAAAGTTCATCTCTAACCCATTCGGCGAAGGAAAGCTATACAAAACAGGCGACTTAGCATATTGGAGAGAAGACGGACAGATATGTTATGTAGGAAGAATGGATGGACAAATTAAACTTAACGGTCAACGAGTTGAGTTAGGTGAGATTGAAAAGGTTATCAGTGATTTTGAGGGTGTTGAGTCTGTTGCAGTTGTAATTATACAGAACAACGGACAAGATGTACTTGTAGCATTTTGTTGTGGTGACGAAAATGCGACTAACGAAATCATAGAATACTGCGAAAGTAAATTGCCACATTATATGGTGCCAAGTAAATTCCAGTTTATCCCTAAAATGCCTCTCAATCAAAGTGGTAAACTTGACCGAAAGGCACTTAAGAATATGGACGTTGCGTTTGATGTTACAATTGTCAAGGAAGAACCTGTAACTGATACAGAAAAGATGCTTTGCAACTTGTATGAAGAGGTGCTCCATATAGAGTTTGTAGGTAAAAATGAAAGTTTCTTTACTCTTGGTGGCACAAGCCTTGATATGATTTCAATTTTGTCTCAAAATGAGTTGAAGGATGTTTCTGCTGCTGAATTCATCGCAAATCCAACCCCTGAAAAGTTGGCAGCACTTCTTGAAAATTCAAGTAAAGAAGAAACATCAAGCCTTTATGCATTAAGAAAGGTTAAAGAATCAACAAAGGCGATTGTCTTTATACCATATGCAGGTGGTGACGCTTCTGCATTTGCAACTATTGCAAAGGATTTTGAGGAGATTGCACCAGATGTTTCACTTTATTATGTTGATTATCTTCGCTCTGTTGAAGAATGTAATTTAGTTGCTTATGAAATTTCAAAACTTGCCAAACTAAAAGAAGTTTCTATTTATTCTCATTGTGCAGGTGCTGCAGTTGCATTACAACTTATAAACATTCTTGAAAAGCAGGGTGTGGAGATTCACAACTATATTACAGGCGGATTTATTCCTACTGATAAACCAAGTAAGCAGAATGGCTGGAATCGCATACCAAAACAAAGAATCCTGAAAAAACTTATAAAAGCAGGTGCTCCATTAGAAATGTTATCTGATGAGAGTAAGTATGGTATGGTTGAAAAATTCCGTAATGATACTGACTTTATGACAGAGTATTTTTACAAATTGGCACAACCTATTAATGTAAAGACATCTGTGATAATCAGTAAAACTGACATATTCACACAGAATTATAAGGATGCAGAAAGATTGTGGAAAGCACATACCAATAATCTTGATAGGGTGAGTTTTATTGATTGTGACTCCCATTACTTCCAAACTGAAAAAAGTAGAGAAGTAGCAACAGTTATCATGGATTCAATAACATAAAAAACCGAAGAGCATTAAGCTCTTCGGTTTTTTTATCGTTTTTATTATCTTTGCATTTTGCTTAAGTTTTAACTTTTTTATTTTTGGGTTTTATTTAGCTAATTTTTCTTCAAGTTTTGTATGAATATTGTCGAAGAAAGCTGAGATTTTATTTCCAAAAAATTTGAGTGCAAGCAATAATAACAAGCCATATAAAACGCCACCAATACTCAAGAAGTGATATGTATTAAATGGCCCCAAAACAGGTGGATGTGCAGCAGATAAGAATTCTATTGGGAATCTTGTAACACTGTAAAGAATTATATATATAGGAAGCAAACTGCCGGCTTGAGCTTTTTTTCTATATATAAGAAGGAAAATTAAGATGCCGACTGCACATATCATTTCAAACAATTGTACGGGTACTTGATAGCCTGGGTGGTCGGGATGATGGTTGTAAAGTCCATGTTGCCATGAAATTCCCCAACAACAACCAGTGCAGAAACAAGCAAGTTTGACAAAAAACAAGAATATCGGATATAACATTGTTAAAGTATCAGAATTTTTTAAAGGGTTGGCAACGAAAACTGCTGAAACAGCAAATGTTGCAATTGGAAGAAGGATGATAATACCATAATAGTTTGCACCCGTGCCGACCATCTTACCAAAAACACTAGTTGCCTGTGATGTAGAAATCACTTGTCTTGCAGAAAGATATAATTCGATAATAGTCACAATAACGAAAACAATTTTACCAGCTGTTTTTGATTTCTTTGATGTTAATATACTAAAATATTTAGCAAGAATGCCAGGTGCTTTTAATTTTATACCTAAAAAGAAAATACTACCAATTGTTGCAATATTAAATGCCAAGAGATTGATAAGGTCATACTCTTCATAACCATTAAGAAATCTATACATAAATTCACCTCTATTTTTTTACACATTCTATCATGAATAGACAATTTTTGCAAGTGTAAGAAATGTAAAAATTCTATGACTGCTTTACACAAACAGAAAGTGCATAATCTCCGATAATTTCTGTTTGGAATTCAAAACCTTCAAGGTTTAATACATCAAATCCATCAAAAATTTCAATAGCACCCTGACCACTGATTTTACTGTAGGCTTCTTTTTTAGTCCAAATCTCGTAAAAGGTTGCTGTAGAAGGGGATGTGTTAAGATATTCTAACTCCTTGCCCTTATAAAATCTTTTTGCGATTTTTTGATAATCTCTGTCAGTTGCCATAAATTCAATGTCTATTCCCACAGGCTTATCCGATTTGCAAACAGCAATCATATCACGGCTGTGAGAGATACTTACAAAACAATTGTCAGCCAAGGGCTTATTACGCTCATCATAATGGAGATTTTCAACACCCATTGACAACAGCGCACTTGCAGCCGCAATACTTTCTTTTTTCTTACAATGTTTTTTTACATTTTCAGGAAGAGAAGTTGTGTCATATTCAGTTTTATCGGATAATTTAAAGAAATAAACTGAAATCATTTAATCACCAGTAATCAACCTTACATTAAGCCTAATGCAAATTTTATTTTTGCAAAGTTCTTTTTCATCTTTATTGAACGTTCAGTTTTTGGTGAGGTATCATATTTGAAGTCAAGATTTTCACTATTGATTTCATTGACTTCACCACTATCTGATACGCTGAAAACAGTATATTTAAGATGTGCAGCTTCATCCTCATAGAAAACAGCAAAATTACCATCGGATAATTCTGTAAGACAAGAATATCCGTAAAAACCTTGTGTTAAGTGATACTTACTAATCCATTCAACGTCGCCATTACTTTGAGTAAGACCAACACGAAGTACGCCATCGGCTCTTGCTTTAAGATTTCCACCAGCAGAGCAGAGAATGACTTGTTTGCCACTGATTTTTCTTGTTGTTTCCATAAGTGAAACCATACAGTTTTTTGTGCCTTCAAGCGCTCTGTCTGCACGGAAAGCAGTCCATGTGTGACCACCATCGGTACTATCTGCATAAGCTATGTAGTTACTCAGGTTTCGTGCGTAAATACGCAATGCTTTATAGTTTTCACCTTCAATTTTAACAAGCTGAGCTTCACTTGTTTTTTGAAGACCTGGTTTAATCTTAATTTTGTTACTTCTGTGCCATGTGATACCATTATCGTCAGAATAAATGACACTTGCATTTTCAAAAATAGGGTCTTTAAATAAACCGTTATTATCGTAAACACAGAAAAGAATTCTCTCTTTTCCGTTGTGTTCAATTACCATTCCACGGCCTGGTCCAACCCCAAGGAATGATTCGCCATCTTTTTTTACTTGTTCAGAAAGAATGGATGGATGACTCCATGTTTTACCGTTATCATCACTATATCTTAACCATAAATAAGTTGTTCTGTAACATTTTAAATCAGCAGAGCTATAGAAAATATTTTGTTGAATATTTACTCCATCTGCACCTTTTTGTGATGTATAGAGGGCTTCACCATTCTTATAAAGTCTAAACTCTCTGTCGATAGAATAGTCTGTTGTTGAATTATCTCTTTTGAAAATTGGAGCTAAATTTCCACTGAAATCACCGACATAATATTCAAATGTGTTTAACTTATCATTGTTTTTACCTGTTGTTAAGAGTAAGTGCTTTTTACCATTGATTGTAGTATATCCCGTACCAGTTTTGCACTGAAGATAACCGCATTCTGAGGGTTGAACATCTGCTAACAAAAAGATTCGTCCTGTTTTTGACTGTACAATAACAGAATCTATGAAAGACGCACTGTCAGTTGATGTAACTGTGTCAACGTAATCGTCAAAATGATTAACCATAGAATATTCCCAGTTAGTATATCCATCTTTTGAAATTGCTACTGCAATATCAATATTATTAGGGGAGTCTGAACCGTGAGAATAACGAATATCAGCACCTGCTATAACACTACCATCGTTAAGGGTATAAAGAGCAGGAATTCGATTGCGTTCAGAGCCGAATTCTTTATTGTCAAAAGGTTGTTCATATATGATTTTTGAAGCCATAATAATCTCCTTGTAATAATTTAATCAATATATTTATAATATCAAAAAGAAAATGTGTTGTAAACATTTTTATAGAAAAACTCACAAAACTATGGTTGATAGGATAAAAAATGAGTGCTATAATTAGTATAGAATAATTTGCTGGGAGGGTCTTATGACTGTAAAACTATTTGTTCAGGCAATATTTAAGTTTTTATTGGGAATTATTTTGATTGGAGTACTGATTTTCCTACCTGCCGGTACATTTTCTTTTGTAAATGGTTGGATTTTTATGGGAATTCTTTTCGTTCCAATGTTTGTTGTAGGACTTGTTATGATGTTCAAAAATCCCGAACTGTTGAAAAAAAGACTTAATGCTAAGGAAAAAGAAAAAGAGCAAAATCTCGTCGTTAAACTCAGTGGACTCATGTTTTTAGTGGGGTTCATTGTGGCAGGATTAAATTTTCGCTGTGGTTGGTACTCCTTACCAAAAGGTGTGGTAATTGGTTCTTCCATAGTTTTTCTTGTGGCGTATATTTTGTATGCAGAAGTCTTGCGTGAAAATACATATCTTTCTCGTACAATCGAGGTGCAGGAAAACCAAAAAGTTATTGATACAGGTCTTTATGGTATAGTTCGTCATCCAATGTATAGTGCAACATTACTACTGTTTTTATCAATGCCACTTGTTTTGGGGTCAATATTTTCTTTTTGTATTTTTCTAGCATACCCACCGATAATAGCAAAAAGAATTAAAAATGAAGAGAAACTTCTCGAGAAAGAACTCAACGGATATGTTGAGTATAAGAAAAAAGTGAAGTATAGATTAATACCATTTATATGGTAAAATTCATATTACAAATTGACAGTTTTTATTGTTAAGATTAAAATGATGAAGTAAAAAAAATTCAGGAGGTATTTATAATGTTTTGTGGAAAATGTGGAACACCTGTGGATGAGCAGACAGGAATGTGTCCTAATTGTGATATGCCACAGCCAGCTCCAGAACAACCTAAAAAGCCAAAAGATAAAAAGAATGGAAAGATAATTGCTGTAATTGTTATTTCAGTTATTCTTAGTATTACGATTATTTTTACAGCACTTTTTGGATGGAAATTGTTCATTAAGGAAGAACCAGCAACGGTAAATACTGAGGAACAGAATGAGAAAGAGCAGGAAAAAGTACCGCCAATATATGGAAAGGTTTCTGAACAATATGCGAAAGCCATATTACAGAGAGGAAGTAATGCAAGTAAGGGCGAATATGTCAATGGTAACTTGTTTTCAAAGTTTAATAACAACGAGAATTACAAGGTTTTCTTCTCATTGATAGATATTAACAAAGACGGAACAAGCGAATTGATTATCGGTGGTGGTGAAGATAAGAATAACACCAAAATTTATGATATCTTCACTAATGACGGAAAAAATCCAGTTGCATTGTTCCCAGTAGGTAGTATTGGTGACGAAAAGACACTTGATGTATATGACAACGGAAATATCAAGGTATCAAATGAACAGTCATCCTCATTCAAGCAATATGACTACTTTACCTTGCCTGAAAAGTCAACAACTGTATCACATCAGATGGGATTGACAGACGATGACGGCAAATATTATAAACATGATGAAAATGGAAATTATATTTCTAGCATCACACAACAAGAGTATAACGAGATAGTAGGTAGCTTCGAGTCTGCTAAGATTAACCCTGAGTGGACAGAATTTGTTCCTGAGGATTATGTATCAGAAAACGATGCAACTGAAACAAAGGTAATAACTTTTGAAGAAGCAAGGAATATTGCTAAAACATATTGGAACTATAAGGAATCTGAAGATGGATACTGTTATCAAGATGGTTTGAAACTTGCTATTTTTGGTGATGAAAGTGAAGCAGTAGAGTCAGGTGGAATTAAATATTATTATTTTAGATTAAGAGCATTAGTTGATACACATTGGACAACCTATGATATGTTATACGTCAATTCGGAAACTGGCGAATGTTCTACTCGTTTGCCTGATGACTTGGATAAAGGTGGGGACCTTTCAAAGGAACAACTTGAATCTTTTGATGAACTTATAAATGCTGATTTTGATATATGGGGTAACAAGGTTGAAGGTAGTACTATAAATGAGTATTACATCAACAACTACATATATAACGGCTTTTATGCAGATGAAAAGTCAACAATGTATAATTATTATTTCCCGAATCAAATACAAATGGGTTTTTCTGACCCATTGAATAAGTTCAATGATACATATTCTCAAAATGGACATTGTTATATTTATGATGCGGACAAAGTGTTGTTCATACTTAACGATGTGTTTGGTTTAAACGTAACAACAACTGAAGCAACGGATTACTATTATTTCTACAATGATAAATTCTATTATTGTTCTAATAGTAGTGGGGCAGGCAACCTATACTACACAGAAAGAGTAATCACCGCTAACGAAAAGCAATCTGATGATTATTACCTAATAACAATAACACAGTATTCAAAGGATTTTGATACAAATACAATAGTTGAGACACAGGAAATGGAAATTGTGGCAAAACCTTCCACTCATTCACAATATGGCGACTATTGGGCAATTAAATCTATGAAAATAAAATAATAAAAGGGACTTTTTAAGTCCCTTTTTCTTTTGCATATTTATTTGATTACAATTTTATCTCCTGCATCTGATACAGAAACAAAATGTGGTCTTTCATAATCTGTTTGATTAGGTGAATGGAATGTGAGCCATAGGTTTCCATCTTTATCGTTGAACAACATTCCGTGACCACCGTCATCATCAATAAGAGGTGGTAAATGCTCAAAATTCATACCAATTTCACCATCAGCAAATTTTACAAGGCATTCTGCATATTTGTGATTTATAAAGGTTGACCAAAGCATTAAAAGTTCACCAGTTTTTGTGCGATACATAAATGGACCGTCAGTAATTCTGTGCTCTTTTTCATCATCAATCTTGTCTGCCCAATATGGGTCAGATGCTCTGAACATTGTTACAGCGTCACCAATAGTTTCAGTAAGGTCATCACTTAAAGGAGCATAACAGATAGTACCGTTAATGATTTGAGTATGCTCGTGACAAAAAACAACATAAGGCTTTCCATCTTTGTTAATATAAAGAGTACCATCAAGACATTCCCATTCTTCAGGTGTTACAATGCCTTTACTATGAGGCTTAAATGGACCAAGTGGGTTATCTGCCTTAAGAATATATGTGCCTCTTAATTTGCAACTTTTTCTTGTGAATGTTGCAAACATATAGTAGCCACCGTTGTATTTGTGTACTTCGGGTGCCCAGTTTACTTCACAATTCATATCATATTCATTAGAATTAAAACATTCAATGGGTTGACTCCAATTTTCGAGGTTTTCTGATACATATACATCAAACCCACCTACTTTAATACCAAAATTCTTTGCTCTTGTGCCATACATATAGTATTTTCCATCTTCACAAAGAATGAAAGGGTCACGGATGTTAATATCACTACATTTGAGTGTTTTTTCTTTGTTGAACAATTGTGATAATTCCATAGTGTTTTCACCTCTACAATTTTAACCTATTGCAATTTTAAAACAGATTGGTAAATCATTCTCAAATTCACCTTTAACCTTGATTTCAAGGTCATCAAAAGTTCTGTTATATTCTATTTTTTCATTACTTCCAAGCAATTCAACACTCTCAATTAAATAATCGTGTGGATTGTGAAGCTTAAGGGTCTTGATTTTAACTGTGTTTGATGGACGCATCTGGAATACATAAAGATAGCCATTTTTATATGTAAATCTGAAATCTTCATTTGTAAATGCTTTTTCGTCACCATCTTTGAAGAATCCTGCTTCAGCATTAACTGTGCCTTCACCGAATTGTTTCCAGAAGGTTGTACCATAGATGCCCTCACCATTTGTTTCGAGCCATTTGCCCATTGTAAGAAGCACTTCTGTTTCTTCGTCAGTAATTGTACCATCAGGTTTTGGACCAATGTTAATAAGCAAGTTGCCATTCTTAGAAACAATATCAACAAGGTCGCAGATAACCTGTCTTGCACTCTTGTATTCATTGTCTTTTCTGTAACCCCAAGAGCATTTACCGATTGCAGTATCTGTCTGCCAATAGAGTGGGGAAATACCAGTTAAAGCACCACGCTCAACATCAAATGTTGCAACAGTTGGTGGGAATGCCTCGTGCTTATAGTTGATTGTAACTTCCTTGCCCCATTCCTCTGCACGATTATAGTAATATGCAGCCAATTTCTTAAGATATGGTTTGAAAGAGTGGTTGTGAATCCACCAGTCGAAATAAAGTACGGATGGTTGATATTTATCAATTAATTCACAAGTGCGCACAAGCCAATCTTCAAGCCATTCTTCACTTGCACCGATTGTATGTGTGTTTTCAGTTGTTTCACCAAGATGGTGTGAGTCCCATTCTTCACAGAAAACTGCAGGACCATAGAAATCACGATAGTTGTCATCATTAACATCACTATCAAAAGTTCTTCCAAGATTCATAAAAAAGTAATGTTCTGCACGATGTGTTGATGCACACAATGTCAGTCCTTGATTTTCACATTCTGTTTTGAGCTCTCCGACAACATCACGACAAGGCCCCATTTTTGTAGCATTCCAACGGTTAAATTCTGTGTCATACATAGCAAAACCATCGTGATGCTCAGCAACAGGCATAACATATTTTATACCTGCCTTTTTGAAAAGAGAAACCCATTTTGAAGAATCAAACTTTTCAGCTTTAAACATAGGGATAAAATCCTTATATCCAAAATCTTTATGTTCACCATAAGTTTTTCTGTGGTGTTCAAATTCACGGACATTCTTGTCATACATACTTCTTGAATACCATTCGCTACCAAATGCAGGGACAGAATATATCCCCCAATGGATAAATACACCTAATTTATCGTGCATATACCAATCAGGTACTTTGTGATGGGCAAGATTTGTCCAATCAGCCTTATATTTTCCATTTTCATTTACTTCATCAATTAATTCTAAATATTCCTTAGTGGTCATCTTCATCACCCCAAATGATTATACAAGAAACAGAATAAAAATGCACTATTTTTTATATAGAATTTTTATGAATATATTTGTCTGTAATTAACAAAAAAACACACCTAATTATAATTGAAGGTGTGTTTCTTATTTGTACTGTTTTGTTTTTTGAATTATGCCTTTACTTCAATGCCAGAGTCGAAACATGGCATTAGTTGTAACTTAAATAAGTTGATTTTATGTCTTCTATCAATAAGTTCTTTCTTTGATTGGTCTTCAATAAATCCTGTACGAATATATGTGTCAAGCTCTGCATAAGTAAATCCAAGATTTTCCTCATCAGTTTTACCACAAAGACCATCAATAGGAACTTTTTCAACAAGTTCTGCAGGTAATCCGAGAAGATGACCGATTTCTTTCACCTCAGTTACAGTGAGATTGCTCATAGGGGAGAAGTCACCAACAGAATCACCATAACGAGTTGAATATCCAACCCAGTCCTCAGAAAGGTTACAAGTGTTGCAAACCCTACCATTTACAGACTGACTAATAGCATAAACCGTTGACATTCTGATTCTTGGTGGAAGATTTTCTCTTGACTGTTTTGAAAGTTCAAATTCTTCTGGAATTGCTTCAATGAGAGCGTTTACTGCATTTTTGATATTTACTTCATAATGCTTGATTCCAAGGTGATTAACAAGTAAATATGCCTTGTCAATATCGTGTTGTTCACCCTGAGGCATTAAAACACCAATTACACGGTCCTTGCCAAGAGCTTCTACACATAAAGCGGCAGCAATTGAACTGTCCTTTCCTCCTGAAATACCTATTACGGCATTACAATCCTTACCATTTTCATTGAAAAAATCTCTAATCCACTGTACGCAATTATCTTTAACTTTAAGTGCATCAAACATAGAAATACCTCTATTCGTCGGTAAATATATTTTTCTTAATGATTATATTAGAATATAAATTGGTTGTCAATAATTTTGTTTTGCCCAGTTTCTTTCAAAAAAACACCTACCATTTTGTGTAAAGGTAGGTGTTTAATATGTGTTATTTCAATACTGAAACAGCATCGCTAATTGTTTTTTCAAAAGCTTCTTGACCATACTTATCAACTTCGGATTTGTTCTTTTCTCCATGTGTAAGACAGCCTGCACCACCGATACAACCACCAATACATGCCATGCCTTCGATAAAGTTAGCATCAAGCACATTTTTGCTCTTCTTAAGAAGTGCAACCTTACATGCCTCAATTCCGTCGCAAACAGCAGGTTTAACTGTGAAATCAATTTTCTGTTCACTCAATGCCTGGACTACTGCATCAGAAAGACCGCCTGAACGAGCAAAAATTCTTCCGAAATATGATGCATTATCAAGCATATCTTCTGAAAGTGTTGTGATGTCAATATCCTTACTGTCAAAGAGTGCTTGAAGTTCTTCAAATGTAAGTACACTGTCAACATAAGCCTTTACACTTTCGAGTTGTGCTTCAGATTTCTTTGCAGTACATGGTCCAATGAAAACTACTTTTGCGTTTTCAGTTGTATCTTTAATGTACTTTGCAAGCATTGCCATAGGTGACAAGTTGTGTGAAACATGAGGTAAGAGGGCAGGGAAGGAAGATTTTATGTATTGCACAAAAGCAGGACAACATGAACTTGTAAGGAAACCTTTTTCACTAAGCTCTTTTGCTTCTTCCATAGCAACCATATCTGCACCAAGTGCTGCCTCAACAACAGTGTAGAAACCGAGTGCTTTAAGACCTGAGATAACTTGTCCAAGTTTAGCATAAGTAAACTGGCTAGAGATTGATGGAGCAACTAAAGCATATACCTTGTATTTCTCATTATTTTGACTCTTTTTAAGAATGTCAATAACATCAAGGATAAATGATTTGTCACTAATTGCACCGAATGGGCACTGATATACACAAGCACCACATTGAATACATTTATTGTTATCAATAGCAGCAGCATTATCGTCATTAATCTTAATAGCCTTTACTTTACAAGCACTTTGGCAAGGACGTTTGCGGTTTACAATAGCTGAGAAAGGACAAACCTTTGCACATTGACCACATTCAACACATTTTGACTTATCAATATGCGCAACATGATTATGGTCAAAAGAAATTGCTCCACGTTTACAAACATCTTCACATCTGTGAGCAAGACATCCACGGCAAGAATCAGTTACTTCATATCCTGCTGCAGGACATTCGTCACATGCGATATCGATAACTTCAATTACGTTTGGATTTTTCTTATCTCCACCCATTGCAA
>CALEIS010000048.1 GCA_937877675.1 uncultured Clostridia bacterium
GATAAGGAAGAAGCACTTCCTCTTATCAGAAGATTCTATAAGCTTGGCTTTAACATTCAAGCTACTGCAGGTACTGCAACTTACCTTAAAAACAATGGTATTCGCACACATGCACTTGCTAAAATTAGCGAAGGTAGTAATGAAATTCCAGATGCTTTACGTCAGGGACATATTGCTTACTTTATCAACACAAAAGACCCAGGCTCACACAATACAAATGACGGTGCTCAACTCCGTCAGGTTGCAACAGAGTACAATGTGACAATGTTCACATCTCTTGACACTGTAGATGCTCTTCTTGATGTTCTTGAAGAAACTACACTTACAATTTCAACAATTGATGCATAATAAACCTAAGGGGAGGAATCGTTCCTCCCCTTATGGTGAATATATGCAGTTCCCCTAAATACTAAAAAGTAAAGGTGAAACTATGAAACAGAGTATTTTTGAAATCCGTAGTAATGAAGCACTTACGGATTCTGTATATAAAATGGTTCTTGTTGGTGATACTTCTGACATCACTAACTGTGGTCAGTTCGTAAATATTCAACTTGATGGAATGTTTTTACGTCGTCCTATTTCTGTATGCGATTATGATAATGAAACACTCACTCTTGTTTATAAAGTAGTGGGTAAAGGTACAGAAGCTATGGCTTCAATGATTGCTGGTACAAAGCTTGACATCCTTACAGGTCTTGGCAACGGATATGACCTTAATGATGCAGGTGAAAAGCCTGTTCTTCTCGGTGGTGGTGTAGGTGTACCTCCAATGTACAACCTTGCAAAGAAATTAAGAGAACAAGGCAAAAAAGTCAATGTTATTCTTGGCTTTAACACTGCTTCAGAGATTTTCTATGAAGAAGAATTTAAGGCACTTGGCTGTGATGTTACTGTAACAACAGTAGATGGTAGTTATGGTGTAAAAGGCTTTGTTACAACTGTTCTTGAAAATATGGATTATACATATTTCTACACTTGTGGTCCTGAACCTATGCTCAAAGCAGTTCACAAAGCATCGGTAACATCAGGACAGATGAGTTTTGAAGAACGTATGGGTTGTGGCTTTGGTGCTTGTATGGGATGCTCATGCAAAACTCTTACTGGTTATAAACGCATCTGTAAAGAAGGTCCTGTTATGAAGAAGGAGGAAATTTTATGGGAAGCTTAAATGTTAATCTCTGTGGTATTGAACTTTCCAACCCTATAATTCCTGCTTCAGGCACTTTTGGATTCGGTTATGAATTTGCAGAGCTTTATGATATAAACGAGCTCGGCACATTCTCTTTCAAGGGTACAACTCGTGACCCTAGATTTGGTAATCCTACTCCACGTATTGCAGAATGTTACAGTGGTATGATTAACGCTGTAGGTTTGCAAAATCCTGGCGTAGAAAAGGTTATTTCTGAAGAATTACCAAAACTCAAAGCTTGTTTCAACAAGCCTGTTATGGCAAATGTGTCAGGTTTCTCAATAGAAGACTATGCTTATACTTGTGAAAAACTTGATAAAGAAGAACAAGTAGGTTGGCTTGAAGTTAATGTCTCCTGCCCCAATGTACATGGTGGCGGTATGAGCTTTGGTACTCAACCTGAAGCTGCTGCAGAAGTAACAAAGGCAGTAAAAGCAGTTACTACAAAACCTGTAATCATCAAGCTTTCTCCAAATGTTACAGACATTGTTTCAATTGCAAAGGCTTGTGAAGAAGCAGGTGCTGACGGCATTAGCCTTATAAATACTCTTCTTGGTATGCGAATCAATCTTCGCACTCGTAAGCCAGTAATTGCTAATAAAATGGGTGGTTTTTCAGGTCCTGCTATTTTCCCTGTGGCTGTGAGAATGGTATATCAGGTAGCAAACGCTGTTAATATTCCTGTAGTTGGTATGGGTGGCGTTTCTTCTGCTGAAGATGTAATCGAAATGATGTTAGCAGGTGCTACAGCTGTTGAGGTTGGTGCTGCTAACTTAGTAAATCCTTATGTATGTCGTGATATTATTCGCGACCTTCCTAAGGTTATGGAAAAATACGGAATTAATAATCTGAATGAAATTATTGGAGGCGTAAAATAATGGGTAAAGACGTAATCGTAGCATGTGACTTTGCTTCTGCAGAAGCAACTTTTGCATTCCTTGACAAATTTGCAGAATGCACACGCAAACCTTTCGTTAAAATTGGTATGGAGCTTTTCTATGCTGAAGGTCCATCAATCGTAAAAGAAATCAAAGCAAGAGGTCATAAGATTTTCCTTGACCTTAAACTTCATGATATTCCTAACACAGTAAAGAAGGCTATGGCTGTCCTTTCAAACCTTGATGTTGACATCACAAACCTTCATGCTGCAGGTGCAACTGCTATGATGCAGGGCGCTATTGAAGGACTTACTCGTCCTGATGGCACTCGTCCACTTCTTATCGCAGTTACTCAGCTTACATCTACTGACCAAGAAACAATGGAAAGAGATATTCTCATCAATCGTCCTATTGATGAAGTTGTTATGCACTATGCTGAAACAGCAAAGAATGCAGGTCTTGATGGTATCGTATGCTCACCTCTTGAAGCAGGTAAGGTACACGACCGTTGTGGTAAAGAATTTCTCACAATCACTCCTGGTGTTCGTTTTGCTGATGGTGACATCGGTGACCAGAAACGTGTTATGACTCCAGCAGCTGCTAAGGAAATTGGCTCAGACTACATTGTTGTTGGCCGTCCTATCACTGCTGCAGCAGACCCTGTTGCTGCTTATGAGCGTTGTGTGGCAGAATTCTGTGACTAATTAATACTTTTAAATTTAATTTAGATAGGAGATAGAATTATGGAAGCTTACAAAAGAGAGTTTATTGAATTCTTGCAAGAGGCAGGAGTTTTGAAGTTTGGTGACTTTACTGCAAAGTCAGGCCGTAAAATCCCTTATTTCGTTAATGCAGGTATGATTAAAACTGGTGACCAGATTACAAAGATGGGTGAATTCTATGCAAAGGCTTACTTTGATAAGCTCGGCAAGAAGGATGCTGTACTTTATGGTCCTGCTTATAAGGGTATTTCACTCTCAATTTCAGCAGCTGTTGCTCTTTCAAAGAATGGTCTTAATGTTCCATTTTTCTTTAATCGTAAGGAAGTAAAGGACCATGGTGAAGGTGGTACATTTGTTGGTTATATTCCAGAAGCAGGTGAAGAAATCGTTATTATCGA
>CALEIS010000049.1 GCA_937877675.1 uncultured Clostridia bacterium
GATGCAGGTCTTGGTAACGGTGGTCTTGGTCGTCTTGCTGCTTGTTATCTTGATGGCCTTGCAACTCAGGGCTATGTTGCAAAGGGTTACACTATTCTTTATGAATATGGTATCTTCAAGCAAAAATTGGTTGATGGTTGGCAGACAGAGCTTCCTGATTTCTGGCTTCCTGGCGGTGATGTGTGGCTTGTACCACATGAAGAACAGGCTATGGAAATCAAATTCGAGGGTGAAGTAAGAGACATCTGGGAAGAACACTACCACCATGTTGAAATTGAAAACCCAACAGTTATTCAGGCTATTCCATATGATATGCACGTTGCAGGTAAGGATGGAAAGGGCGTTTCAGTTCTTCGTCTTTGGGCTGCAAAGGCTCCTGGTCTTGATATGGCACTCTTTAATCAGGGTGACTATATGAGAGCTATGGAAAGAAATGCTATGGCAGAGGTTATCAGTAAGGTTCTTTATCCTGCAGATAATCATCCTGAAGGAAAATCTCTCCGACTTCGTCAGCAGTATTTCCTTGTTTCTGCATCAGTTCAGGATATTGTTCAGCATCATCTCCGTGAATTCGGCACAATGGATAACTTTGCAGATAAGGTTGCAATCCATGTTAACGACACTCACCCAACAATGGCTATTCCAGAGCTTATGAGAATTATGCTTGACGAGTGTGGTTATGGTTGGGACGAAGCTTGGAATATTGTTACAAAAACAGTTGCTTATACAAACCATACAGTTATGAAAGAGGCTCTTGAATGTTGGCCAGAAGACCTTTATAAGCGTCTTATGCCTCGTCTTTGGCAGATTACAAAGGAAATCGACAATCGTTTCCGTTCATATGTATGGGAAAGCACTCATAATGCAGATATGGTTGAGAGAATGGCTGTTATCTCAAATGGTGTTGTTAGAATGGCTAACCTTTGTGTTGCAGGTTCACACTGTGTAAACGGTGTTTCTGCCCTTCACAGTGACATTCTTAAAGAAACAGTTTTCTCTGATTTCTATGCACTTACTCCTGACAAGTTTACTAATGTTACAAATGGTATTGCACACAGAAGATGGCTTTGTCAGGCTAACCCAAAACTTACAAGCTTCCTTACAGAAACTATCGGTGATGATTTTGTAAAAGATGGGGATGCACTTCTCAACTTGAGAAAGTTCAAGGACGATAAGGCGGTTCTTGATGAGCTTGGTAAGATTAAGAGAGCAAATAAGGAAGAATTTGCTAAATATGTTCTTAAACACAATGGCATCAAGCTTGACCCAGATTCAATTTTTGATGTTCAGGTTAAACGTCTTCACGAATATAAACGTCAGCACCTTAATGCACTCAATATCCTTTCACAGTACCTTGCAATCAAAGAAAATCCAAATGGTGACTTTATTCCACACACATATATTTTCGGTGCAAAGGCTGCATCAGGTTATTTTGTAGCAAAGAAGATTATTTCTTTCATCTGTGCACTTGCTGATGTAATTAACAACGACCCTGATGTTAAGGGCAGACTTAAAGTTGTTTATGTCGAAGATTACAATGTTACACTTGCTGAAAAACTTATGCCTGCTGCAGATATTTCAGAGCAGATTTCACTTGCAGGTACAGAAGCATCAGGTACAGGTAATATGAAACTTATGCTTAACGGTGCAGTAACTCTCGGTACAATGGACGGTGCTAATGTTGAGATTTACGATGCTGTTGGTGAAGATAATATCTACATCTTCGGTATGAAAACTCCAGAGGTTGTACAGTTGCAGAAACGTGGCTATGTTCCACAGGATTTCTACAATGCAAATAGTGAAATTCAGAAGATTCTCAACTTTGCAAATAACAATGGTATCGGTGGCAAGATGTTCCACGAGGTAACATCAACAATTATCCACCACGACCCATATATGGTTCTTGCAGACTTTGAGGATTACAGAAATACACAGCTCAGAATTGCAAAGGACTTCCTTGACCGTGATAACTGGAACAAGATGTC
>CALEIS010000050.1 GCA_937877675.1 uncultured Clostridia bacterium
GTAATATATCTTTCAGAAAGAGTTACTGCTTTATAAACTAAATTATCACTGATTTGCACACGGTGGAAAAGCTCATAATAGCCCTTAATTCCCACAAGCATTTTAAATGTATCGTCAATTGATGGTTCATCAACCTTAACTGGCTGAAAACGACGTTCAAGAGCTGCATCTTTTTCAATATGCTTACGATATTCATTGAATGTAGTTGCACCGATAACCTGGATTTCACCACGAGAAAGAGCCGGTTTTAAGATGTTTGCAGCATTCATTGAGCCTTCTGCATCACCTGTACCTACAAGGTTATGAACCTCATCGATAAAGAGAATAATATTACCCTCACTCTTAACTTCTTCAACAAGTCCTTTAATTCTGCTTTCAAACTGACCTCTAAACTGTGTACCTGCTACAAGTGCCGTTAAATCAAGAAGGTGGATTTCCTTATCCATAAGCTTTGCAGGAACATTACCCTCGGCAATTCTTTGTGCAAGTCCTTCAGCAATTGCAGTTTTACCAACACCTGGCTCACCGATTAAACAAGGGTTATTCTTTGTTCTTCTGCATAAAATCTGTACTGCACGAGCAATTTCAGTATCACGACCAATGATTCTGTCCAATTTTCCGTCTTTTGCTCTGCCGGTTAAATCAGTACAGTAGAGAGAAAGCATTTTTCTCTTATCATTTTTTGTACCGTGTTTTTTCTTATTCTTCTTATTTGCCTTTTTATCTTCAACAGTTTCTTCTTGACTTTCGCCATCTGTTGAACCCATAGGCATCATACCCATATTCTGCATAAATGGGAATGTGGAAGCACCGCCCAACTCAAAGTCCTCGCCCATGCTTTCCATCATCTGTTCCATCTGTTCGGTCATATCGTCAAGTTGCTCTTCAGTTATACCCATATTGTCCATCATCTGCTTGATAGGACCAATATTCATCTCCATAGCACATTTGATGCAATAACCCTCATTACTTGTTTTATCGCCTTCCATTTTAGTTACAAAAATGACGGCAGGTCTTTGTTTGCATTTACAGCAAATCATATTATTGTTCATTATTTATCCTCTTTTTTCTCTGAATTCTCTTTTAACTGTTTGAATGCACTTGGTAAATAGCTGAAGAATGCAATAAATGTAAGAACAACAGCCGCTACAACAAGAATGAACATTACAGCTTCAGGGATAGTGTATTGTGGGTAATATGTGCTGATTGCACCGATTTCAGGTCCAAAGCCGATAATTACAACCATAACTGCATAGAATGCAAATGTTGCGAGTTTTCCCCAGATTTCTGCTGCAACAGGACGAGTACCTAATGCGATAAGAATAATACTACCTAAAATCATAATAACATCTTTTGCGATAAAGAGAAGGAAAACCCATGCAAATGCCTGCATTGACTCGCTCTGTGCTTCTTTAAACTTTAAGAACAAAACAATAGCAAGTGCAAAGATTGTGAATTTGTCTGCTACTGGGTCAAGCAACTTACCAAGATTGGAAACCTGATTGAACTTTCTTGCAATTTTACCATCAACTGCATCTGATAACCCTGAAATAAAGATTACAAATACTGTCCACCAAATATAGCCTTTATAATAAAGAACTGCAATTACAGGAATCAATAAAATTCTAATTACTGAAATGAGATTAGGAATTGTAACGCATCCATCAAATATCTCTTTTAAATTTTCTTTCAAAGTCTTTTTTGTTTCGCTCATGTTACTCTGCTCCTTGCTTTAAAAATTTCCTTGTAAAGACTTGAAGAATGGGTTAACTTCTTCAAGAGCATTTACTATTATTGAATCATTTACTGCCACGGCAATTTCACTATCTCCTGACGAGAATAATGCTGTCAGAATCGTGCAAATAAATATTACAACTGCAATACCTTTAAATGCACCTAACACGCCACCAAGCAATTTGTTAAGTGTTTTGATAACTGGCAACTTAAATATCTTTGCGATAAATTTTGCAACAATTTTCAAAATTATCAACAATACTGCGGCAAGAATTATAAAGAAAACTACTGTCAACGCACCAACAGCTATTGGTTGTGCAATCTTTTCGACCAATTCTGCTGCAATATCTTCGTTGGAAAAGTCTGCCTTTGCGATATCTTTTCTTATATCATTCATACTAACATCAAAAGATTCTGCAAATGAAACCATATAATCAGGAATTGCATCGAGAATCTCGTTTGCTTGTTTATTTGAGCTTTCTTCAGCAAAATTTTCATCGATTTTTGCTTCAACCGACTCAACAAGTTTTTCTTCAACAAATCCATCATATGCTGTCTGTGCCAACACCGGACTCAAGCTAAATGCCAATACAAATGAAAGGATAACAGCAAGAAATTCCAAAAGTGATAGCACAAAGCCTTTTTTCATCGCCGCTAAAACAAACAATGCAAAGATAGCAACCAATATAATATCTAAAACTATAAACATATTGTCACCTCAATTATTTATCTTTGTTATTTCCAACAGACGAAAATTGTTCGATTCTATCCGCTGAATATACATATGTATTTTTACCCGCTACCATTACTTTTTCAGCATCGGCATTCACTTCGGCAGTACCCTTTAACTCGCCTTTCATATCATAAATCTGCACATCTTTATCAGTTAACACTGCAACATATTTGCCATCGGTAGAAACTGATTTAACAAAACCATCAATTTCCCTTGTGAATAATGCTGCACCTGTTTTATCATACACATTTATAATTTTTTGAGTTGTACTTGAATACTTTGAAAGCACTAAAACAGCTGTGTTGTTATCAGAAATATGAATCATATATGGAGTATTTACTGACACATCAATTTTTTGTTCAACGCCATCTTTATTGATAACTGAACACAAATTATTTCCCAACACAAACAATGTTTCGTTTGAAAGGAATCTTACCGTAGAAACAGCGCTATCAGGATAACTGAATGAAATTTTTGGGCTACTGCTCTTTTTATCAAAAATATAAACCTTTGAATAAACCGAGCCGTTTTCAACACCCAATACTGACACTGCAAACAGTTTACCATTATCTGAAACATCACATGATATAATATTTTCCTGTGCACACTTCCAGACAAAGATTTCTTTTTCTTTATTATTATAAACTGTCAACATACTTTGAGCATCAGCGGCACGGGATGCAACTGCAACCGTTCCATTTTTACCCATCGCCCCAGTTAGTATCATATATGGCATTTGCTTTTCATACAGAACTCTTGTTTTTGATTGAACTCTGAATTTGGTGCCACCTTCATCATAAAGAAGCACTCTACCACTATTACTACTCATTACTGGATGGTCATAATTATGAGCAAGGCTTGATAACTCTTTTGCTGTGGAGTCCAAAAC
>CALEIS010000051.1 GCA_937877675.1 uncultured Clostridia bacterium
ATGCTTGGGAAAATTATGTACCTGAGGATTATCCACCACTTCTTCGTCCAATGGAACCACATATTCGTGAGGTTTACAGAAGACTTAAAATGGAATTACCAAATACACAGATTCTTTACCTTATGCCATTTATGATTGATGCAGTTGAATCAAAATTCCCATTCCATAAAAAACTTGACGAATACCGTGAAATACTTAAAAATGTTGCACTTGAGAATGGTGCTTTGGTTCTTGATATGCAAGAAGTTTTTTATGAAGCACAAAAGTCAATCGAACCAAAAGCCCTTGCCATCGACGGAATTCATCCAACGAATCTTGGACACAAGGTTATGGCAGATGCAGTTGAAAAGATGTTTAATTATAATTAGGTATGACCTTGAACTAAAAATATCCTACTTTAAAATATTTGTCCCCCTTGGAATTCCCAAGGGGATTTTTTTTACCCTCCATTGCATAAAACTATTGCAATCTCTTTTTTTAGGGTTTATACTGAAATTATCTTATATGTATTGGTGGTATTACAATGTTCGTTTCAGCAGATATTCAATCAATTTTTCAATCTATCTGGGCAATTTTCAGTTCACTCATTCTTTTGATTTCAGGTTTTATAAATGGTGGAGATGTTCATTCTTCTCCAAAGGCAGAACTTGTTAGAAGTGAACAATTTACTCTTGATGAAGCGTTACTTATGAGTCAGGGAATTACAACGGATGGTGAATATTTTTATACAGCAGGTTCAATTGCAGCCTTGGACCTTGTTGGGATGGCAAAGTGGACAGCCGATGGCTTTGAAAAGGTAATTTCAACTCATGACGCTATTCCAAAGGAAATCAAAGAAAAATATAACAGTGACCACATTGGTGGTATCAGTTATTATGATGGAAAAATTTACGCTGCAACAGAAGATGCATCAGATACCTATAACCTTATTCTCATTTACGATGCAGAAACACTTGAATTTACAGGCGAATACTATGACCTTGGCACAGAACATCTTGATGATGGTATTCCTTACTGTGCAGTTGATGGAAAAAACGGATACCTTTACACATCACAATTCCATGAAACTGATTGTATTTTAGCTTACAACCTTGATGATATGACTTTCTCACATAAAATTATGCTTTCTGAACCAATTGACAGAATTCAGGGTGCAGAGTATTATAACGGATTCCTCTATATGTCATATGATGTTGAAGGTTCTGCAACAGAAAAGGTACAGATAGTTGATGTGAAAACAGGTAAGGTTGAAACACTTTTTGAAAGAACAGTTAGTGGTCGTGACCACGAAGCTGAGGATTTAACAATTTATCCTATGGAAGATGGTTCATACATACACATAGCAGATTATGATAAACTTGTTTCTGTTACTATCAGACATTATTCTTACGAGAAATAACTAAAATTAATCCCCTTGGAGTCTTCCAAGGGGATTTTTTTATTCAACTATTATAGTTTGTATAATTGTGTCACCTTTCTTTGCGTAAGGGCTGTATGCAACAATTTTCACTCTATATTCTCCAGAGTCTAGTTGACCTAAATTTACAGAAACATCATCATCTGTGGCACGGACATATTCTGAAATAACAGTTTGCTCATAAACCACCTTGAATTTTTTTGTTACTATAATTTTATAGTCTTCTGCAGGAAAATAGCCTTTAGCTTCAGGGAATGAAATAATGGTGTCACCATTCTCATTAACCTGAGAATTTACAGTCACATTTTCTGGGAATTCAGGAGCAGTATCAAGAGCTTCTTGTCTTTCCCAACTGTAAGTTCTTTTTGAAACATCACTTAAATTGGTGAAATAATATTCAATATCTGGGAAGAACATTCTGTTCTCAATGTCGTAGAGTCGCATTTTAACATTGCCATTAGCATCACACTCAACGAGCCAAGCGCCACCTGATTTTCCAGGAGCATCTTTGTCACCATCAATGTAGTTTAAGTTGCCCATGAATGCTGATAAAGAGCCACAACCAACTGCTGTGAATTCACCTTGCCATACGCTTCTTGGGTCACTTGCAGCATAATGTGAGTGACCTGAGAAATTAACAACCTGAGGGTATAAGCTCAAAACAGCTCTTGTATCTATGTCACCCCAGTTTCCACTACCATAAACAGTCATAGCAGGGTGTGGGTGCTGATAAACGAAAATAGGTTTGTCAGGGTCTTCTTTTGTTGCTTTATAAAGTCTTTCATTGAGCCATTTTGTTTTACCACTGAAAGTCTTACCATTGTCATCGTATGAAACACCAATGAAGTGGTAACCATTGATGACAATGTCTGTGTCAACATCTTCATTTACGTATTTGCGATAAACATCATAGCCAACAGTTGCATCTACATCACGGTAGTCAATAAACTCGTGGTTTCCGAGTACAGCAAGTAATTGGGTTTCATCTTTTTTGTTTTCGTTAATTATTTTATTGAACATCTCATACTCTTTCTCTGCACCACCACCAGTAAAGTCACCGGCAACAATAACAGCATCGAGAGCTTTGTATTCACAACCTTCTGCATATTCATACATATCATTGAATAAATTTGCAAATCTGATTGCTGCTTCCTGTGTTTCATCACCATTAAGGTGAATGTCTGAGCATACAACAAAGCGTACAACTGGTGTAAAGTCGTCAGGAGTCTGCACCTCATCTTCCCCAGTTACGCCACCGCCAATGCCTGTGAAAGAGAATAGAATACTAAACACAACGGAAAGAAATTTAAAGATAATTTGTGAAAAGAAATTTGTCATAATAATCCCTCATTTCAATTATTAAATTGATTATATCACAACAATCAGAAATTTCAAATGTTTTATTATATATAGTATATAAAAAGAGTGGGATTAAGGTCAAAATTACCTTTTTTATCCTTGACGGAATTAATAGGTGGTGATATGATAGTAATGAGTTATTGTGATAAAAAGACAAGGGGTTTTGTCGCAAAAATCAAAAAAGTAAAAGGGGAATTATGTATGAAAAAAGTTATTGCAATTGTTCTCTCACTGACACTTTTATTAGGAGTTTTTGCTCCTATCACAGCAAGTGCTACTTTTTGGAAGGATGACGCAGCTTTGCGCCTTATCGTTCCTGAAAATTGGGAAATGTGTGTTGGTGACAGCCGAACAGTGGACTATGCTATGGCAGATACTGAAAATAGAATGCTTACATGGTCAGTAAGTCCTTCCGATGTTGCTTCGGTTGACATGTGGGGACGTGTTACAGCACTCAAAGAGGGTAAGGCAACAGTTACAGCTAGAAACTCAGACGGTATCAAGGATAGCGTTACTCTTAATGTTGTCAATACTCCAACAAAATTAGCAGACAGAGCAGATAAAGTGGACTACACACTTGGTGCTGTTGCAGAGGGTGATAACCTTCAAAAGGTTGTTACAAGATACGAACTTGGTGACAAGAATGTTCCTGCTAAGGTAAAGAATACAAACAATTATGCAAATGCACAGACAGCAACAACAAAAGACGGTGCTGTTTGGATAATCACTGACTACGGTGTTCTCAGAACTTATGACAAGGCAACAAATGAAAGAGATATAGAACAACGTTTTATGGGTGACAGATATTTCTATTCTGCTGATACAGGTGATGGCAAAGTACTTGCAATATTTGCTGACGGCAAAAATGGTATTTGGACAGTAATGGCAGAAGGCTATTCTCACATTGAGATGGTTGAAATGAATGGTACTGAAAAAGCTGAAGTTTTGAACGAGCAGACTTGGAAATATGTTGCAAGACGTGGCATGGTTTCAAATGCTTACTTTATAGATGGTGAATGGAAACCAGAAGAAAGCGACAATGATGGTCTTTGGACATCAATGTATGCTGGTGGTGAACTTATGCGATATTCAGTGCTTAAGAATGACCCTAATGCAACACCAGAAGAAATCGAAAATGCAAGAAGAACAGCAACTCTTTCAACAGAAGCAGTTCTTTTCCTTACATATATTTCAATGCGTCAAGGAACAGTTCAGTCTTATAACCGTGCTCAGAGAAGTGGTACTGTAACAGACCTTGAAACAGGTAAATATTATACTAGCGAGGCAACTCTTGTTGGTGGTGACTATTCACAGGATATCCCATATGATAGCCCTGCTAAAATGTTTGATAAGATGTATAAGAACTATATGCTTTTCGGTGTACGTACTTATCTTCAGAAACCATCTGACAACCTTGAACTCTTCAATACTGAGGGTTGGGCTGACCCACTTAAATATGATGGCGAATATGCAATGCGTACAAGAAACCTTGAAGGATTCTGGGCAAGAACATATTCTTTCAAAGATGAAAATAATGACTTCGATGCCTATGCTTACTGGTCACATAATGGTGACGGAACAGCAACAGGTGTTTCAACAAAGACATATGATGACGGAAGTGACTTCCTTCTTCACGGCGAAAACTATCGTGGACTTAAAGTAGATGCATCTGGTGAAATCCCTCAGAGACTTTGGGATGACCTTATCGGTGAAGGCAGAACAATTGAAGATATCTTCTATAAAGGTGATACAAGCTCTGACGAAATCATTGGTCATGTATTCCTTTATAAACTTGCATATGACATTCTTGGTCCAGAAGACCCTGAACTTGCAGCTCTCATTGTAAACACAATGGATAAGTTTGCACAGCACCTTGTTGATAACTCTTACAACCTTGTTGATGGCTCAGGTCAGCCAACAACTTGGGCAAAATTCTCAAGAACTTATATGCACAATGGTCAGGTTCTTGGTGGTGCTCCTCTTAACGCTCTTGTTATCCTTTCTGTATTTAAGGTTGCAGCTCACGTTACAGGTTATCAGAAGTGGGAAGACGAATATAGAATGGCAGCTTTTGACGAACAGTATCAGTATGCTAAGCTTATGACTCAGGAACGTGAAAGATACAACCTTGCAATTCTTGAATATGCAAACAGCGTATCTCCAGTTCTTGGCTACATTCTCCGTCCTTTAGTAGGTACAGAAGCATTCGACACAATTTACAGAATGATTCTCAACTATTCTGACGAAGAAATGGCTATGCTTGGTTTCTACATTTTGTTCCAGCTTGAAGATGATGAGGAACTTCTTGGATATTATAAAGAGGCTTTGGGTGACTGGTGGTTCTCAATGAGTTACAGTGAAAATCCTCTTTGGTATTATATTTACCAGCTTGCATATCCTAACGAAGAAATGACTGACGAATATGGTAACAGTCTTATTGAGGTTGCTTCATGGTCACTTTCACGTCATCCTCTTGATTTAAGAAGATTCCTTGCAACAAACGATAATCGTGATGATATTTATGAACTTGACCTTGATGATGTAGGCATTGGCGGAACAAGTGAACTTTCATTTGACCCTGATGAGTTTACACCTGCATTCTGGAATTCAGATGTTGACGTATTTAAGATGGTTGGTCTTGTATGTGGTCTTGGCAGATATGAATGGTCTGTTGCAGCACCTGATGAAAGAGCATTCCATAAATACAACGGTTCAACATTTGAAATCAACAATGCTCACAACCCTGGTGAAATGGAAGGTTCAACAACTTATTCACTTCCATATTGGATGGGCAGATATCACGGTATGCTTAAAGGCTAAATAATAAAAACAATTTTCCAAATTGTATTGAATAGTAGAAGGAGTCAACACTTTTTCAGTGTTGACTCTTTTTGTTTTTGTAGTTAAAAAAATTAATTTATAAGTTTGACAATAGCTTATTTTGGTAGTAGAATTATTGTGTATTATATTGGGAGGGAAAATTATGAAAAAGATAATTTCAATTCTTTTATGCATGATTCTCGTTTTCTCTAGCACTATTGTTGGTTTTGCAGCAGCTCCATGGGAGAAAGATGTGCTTAGATTTGACGAAAATGGTGAGTTTAAAATTTTCAATATCTGCGACATTCAGGACAATTATCCTATTAGCAGAACTACCGTTGCATTTATTAAGGATATGATTAGACTTCATGAGCCTGATTTGGTTGTTCTTGGCGGTGATAACTCAGTAGCCCCAAAGGAACAGAAGGCTGAAGCAATTAAGGAAATATGTGAGATTTTTGTTGAAACAAAAACATATTTCACATTTGTTTTCGGTAATCACGATGATGAACAGGGCGTTTCACGTGAAGAACTTTTTAAGATGTATAAACTTTATGGTGGAAAATACTGCCTTGCATATGATGCAGTTCCAGGACTTACAGGTGTTGGCACTCATAACCTCACTGTAAAGAGTTCTGATGGTAAAAAAGTTGCTTATAATCTTTATATGTTTGATTCCAACTCTTATGCTTATGATGAAAATGGTAACGAACTTGGATATGACTGTGTTCACCCAGACCAGATTGAATGGTATAAAAAAACATCAGCATCACTTAAAGCTAAGAATGGTGGAAAAGTTGTAAATGCTATGGCTTTCCAGCATATTATCGTTCAGGAAATTTACGAAGAGATGTTCTATGAATTCCCATTTGCTCTCGGTGAAGCAACTGTTAATTTCGACGGACAGTCTTACACATATTTACCATATGTACATAATATCAAAGATGGTTTCCTTCTTGAAGCACCATGTGCGGGATACTACAACTACGGTCAATTTGATGCATTTGTGGAAACAGGTGATGTCGTTGCTGTTTTCTCAGGTCACGACCATCTTAACTCCTTTACCGTTGAGAAGGATGGAGTTGATATTGTAAATACTCCTACTTGTACATTTAACTCATATGGTGACCCTGCAACAAGAGGTATCCGTATGTTGACAATCAATGAATCTGACACATCTGTTTATAAATCAGATTTGCTTACAGTTTCTGAATACATTTTTAATGGTGGAAAACATCTCGTTGATTTAGGTGATTATTCAGTGGCTGAAGCTGCTCTTGGCCTTTTTGAAGCAAGATTCTTTAAGGCTTATTTCCAACTTACTGATATAGTTTACACTCTTACTGGTCTTAGATTGTAAAATATTGTTATCTTTATATTAGGATATATTTAACAGTACCTGAAAGGGGTTAAAGAAATGAAAAAGTTTATTGCAATTATTCTTGTTCTTGCAATGGTTGTACCTATGGCGTTGGTTCCTGCAACTGCAACTGAAAAAACTCCAGATGTTGTTGTTGCCAGTATGGAAAGTGCTTTTGTAGAGGGTGAAAACAGCCTTGTTGTTTTTGTAACAGGTATCGGACAGAGTTATTCATACCTTTTTGATGAAAGTTATACACAAGAAGGTGCTTTTGAAAATGGCACTCTTCAGGATTATGAAAACTATGCTCCTCTTATTGCAGAAGGAAAATATAGTGCAAGATGGAACCTTTTTAACTCAATGGATGAAGCATTTTCAGATTTATCTACTATCGCTGCAATAGCAAGTGTTGCAACCGGACTTATAACATCCGCTTCTATAGGAAAATGTGTTATAAACGAAAAATCTGTTAAGACAGTTGTTCGTAATCTTTTTAAATTCAATCTTGTTGATGAAAATGGTAATGCTCACCCTAGAGTTGTAACTCCAAGATATACAATGCCTGTTTCCCAGTATCCTTGGGCAGAAGGTGAAGATGGAGAGTTACGTAGCGAAGCAAGAGAACGCTTCTATTCATCAATTCCTTGTGAAGATATAGCAAAAGAGAAGTTTGGTGAAAACTTTGAAGATTATCTTTATGTTTTCAATTATAATGCCTTCTCATATACATCAAAGAATGTTGAAGGTCTTCACGAGTTCATTGAAACAATTCTCAAAGATAATAAAGTAGGAGCAAAGGATGTTGTTCTTGTTCCTATGAGTATGGGTGCATCTGTTACAACTGCTTATATTGATGCATATCCAACAAAGGCAGAAAATCACCTTAGAAGAGTTGTTAGTATCGTAGGTGCATGGGACGGCTCAGAAGTTGTTGCGGATATGCTTACTCAGAGTTATTGTGAGCCAATGTCTGCAGACCTTTTCTATAATGGTCTTATCAGTGACCTTGTAGGCGAACCTTGGGGTTATCTCGTGAATGTTGCACTTCGTGTAGCACCTAAACAAGTTCTCCGTGACTTTATTGATATGGCTCTAAGAGCTCTTGCATCAGAACTTTTCGGAAGAACTCCATCACTTAGTAATATGGCTCCTCTCGCAAGATATGACGAGGTTATGGCTACAGGCTTTATCACATCCGATGTTGTAAGAAAAGAAGTTGACGATTTCTATGCCGCAAAGTCAAGACTTCATCAGAATATTGCAAACCTTCAGGCAGAAGGTGTAACATTCTCATTTATTTCAGGTTATGGTCTTACATTTGGTGCTTGTACACCTGATTATAGTCTTTTTGGTTTTATGAAGAGTGCTCCTACAACAAACTCTGATGAAATCATCAATATCGATTCAACTGCTCCTGGTACATCTTTCGTGCCATACGGAACAAAATTTGAAGACACCAAGGGTAGAGAGCTTTCACCTGATGGTTCTATCGATATTTCAACTTGTCTTTATAAGGATTCAACTTGGTATTTTTATGAGCAGAAGCACGAGCTTGAACATAACAGTACAGCTCTTTCACTTGCTCTTAACCTTGCAACAGGTCATGTAACAACTGTTGAAAGTTGTGACGACCCTAACGGAGAATATTATTATCCACAGTTCAATGAGGCAAGAAACTTAAAACCTCTTAAGTGGTATAAAGAAGACCTCGAAAAATATTGTGAAGAAACAGGTTATGTTTTAACTGCAGAACAGGAAGCAATTCTCAAAGAGGCAGATGAAATGTCAAAGAGAACAGTTAATGATGTTGAAAAGGACAATGCAATCATTGAAAAAGTTCATGATATGCTTGTTGAAATCGGCGTCTATGAGCCTGAAGCAGAGCCAAGTACAGGGGATAAAATCCTTAACATAGCTCTCAAAGGACTTAACGATTTTGTGTATTTCGTATTTGGTCCAAAAGGCTTTGCAGATTTCACATTCTTTAAGCTTAGATAAAAAATTTCCCACCTGAAAAGGTGGGATTTTTATATTGCAAAATCTGTTTGATTACATTATACTGTAATCATTAAAGGTGGTGCTTTTATGCAGAAAAAACCAAATATTTTATTTATTATAACTGATGACCAAAGATTTGACACAATTCACGCACTTGGTAACAAGGAAATTATCACACCAAATCTTGATAAACTTACAAAGCGTGGCACATCATTTGTCCGTGCACATATTGCAGGTGGCACTTGTGGTGCAGTTTGTATGCCTAGCCGTGCTATGGTTATGTCGGGCAGAAATCCCTTTCATTTGGAAGAATTAGGTGGTAATATTCCACCCCAACACAAAACTCTTGCAGAAACATTTAAAAATAACGGATATGAAACTATCGGACTTGGTAAGTGGCATAACGGATGCCCTGCTTATGCACGAAGTTTCACTCAGGGTGCAAAGATTTTCTTCGGTGGTATGTGGGACCATTGGAATGTGCCAACTTGTCGCTATGACCCTACTGGAAAATACGACAATGTAATCAACTTTGTGGTTGACTTTTACAATGATAATCATCCACAGGAGCAACATTGTGACGAGTTTGACCCAGGTAAACATTCAAGCACGTTGCTGACTGATGCTGCTATTGATTTGCTTAATAAAAATGTGGGTAAAGAAAAACCATTCTTTATGTATTTGGCATATCTAGCGCCCCATGACCCTCGTACAATGCCTGATGAATTCCGTCAAATGTATGATGCTGAAAAAATCACTTTGCCACCAAATTTCCAAGAGATTATTGACACAAATTATCCACTTATGGTGCATCGTGACGAGCATCTTGCAGCGTATCCTCGCGACGAAAAGGAGATTAAGCGACATATTGCCGAGTATTTCGCAATGATAACACATCTCGACCATGAAATCGGCAGATTGCTTGATGCTTTGCACGAGTCAGGAGAAGAAGATAATACAATTATCGTGTTTACAGGGGATAATGGTCTTGCTGTTGGTCAACACGGTTGGTTAGGCAAAGAAGATATTTACGAGCACGGTGTGCGTATTCCTCTCATTATGGCAGGGCCCGGAATTGCAGGAAATGTTCGAAATGATGCTTATGTTTATCTTTATGACATTTTCCCAACACTTTGTGAGAAAATTGGCATAGATATTCCAAATTCAGTTGATGGAAAAAGCTTTGCACATCTTCTTGACGGTGAACATGGGGATAAATTCCGTGACGAATTATATCTTATTTTTGACCAATTTGTTCGTGGAGTAAAGGACGATAACTACAAGCTTATTGAATATCGTAACGGTGATAAGGAAGAAGATAAATGGACTTTCCTTTATGATATAAAGAATGACCCTTGGGAAACAAAGAATCTTGCTGATTGTGATGAATACAAAGAAAAAATCGGTGAAATGAGAGAAAAAATCATTAAACATCGTGATGATTGGGAAGAACAATCTCACCCATGGGGCATAGATTTCTGGGGAAGATTCTAAAATTAAAATGAATAATTATTCCCACCTAAGTTTGGGTGGGAAATTTTTTTAAAAAATATGTCAAAGTTCACAAAAAACTATTGAAAAACTATATTTTTTTGGTACAATAAAGTTATAGTTATTAAACTATAAAAGGAGAGGAAAATATGGATAAATTCTTTAAAATCACTGAACGTGGTTCAAACGTGAGAACTGAAATTATCGCAGGTCTTACAACATTCTTTGCTATGGCATACATTATCGTTGTAAACCCAAATCAGCTTGTTGGTTTCAGTTTTGATGTTCCTGGTGTTCCAAAAATCTGGAATGCGGTTTATATCGCATCAATCGTTGCTGCTGTAATTGGTACATTACTCTATGCATTTTATGCAAAGTTACCTTTTGCACAGGCTTGTGGAATGGGTCTTAACTCATTCTTCTTCACATCATTTGTGCTTCCACAGATTATTGCTGGAAATGATGTAATCAAGGGCTATCAGGCTGGTCTTGTAATTATTCTTGTTTCAGGTCTTGTTTTCTTGATTTTATCAATTACAGGTATTCGTAGCTATATTGCAAAAGCAATGCCTGACTGTATCAAAAAGGCAATTCCTGCAGGTATCGGCTTATTTATTGCATTCATTGGCTTCCAGAATGTTGGTATTATTCAGGCTAACCAATATACATTAGTTCAGTTTGTAAAACTTAATGGTGTTACATGGGAAAGTGTTGCTCCTGCAGTTGTAGCACTTATTGGTTTTGTTATTATTGCCATCCTTACAAAACTTAAGGTTAAGGGCGCAGTTCTTCTTGGTATCCTTGCAACAACAGTTGTTTATTATCTTTCAACATGGCAGGTACCAAACTTTGATATGAGTTCAGTTGCACAGCCATTCAAAGATTTCGCAGAAATCGGTATCACAGGCGTATTCCAGGCTGAATCTTGGAAAAATGCTTTTGGTGGTGAAATGATTGGTAGCGTATTCTCAGTAATTATGCTTATCGTTACATTCTGCCTTGTTGATATGTTCGACACAATTGGTACTCTTTATGGTGCTGCTTCAGAAGCTGATATGCTCGACGAAAACGGCGACCCAGTTGACATTGAAAAATCAATGGCTTGTGACTCTATTGCAACTGTAGCAGGTTCAGTTTGCGGTACATCAACAGTTACTACATTCGTTGAATGTGCATCAGGTGTTGCTGCAGGTGGTAGAACAGGTCTTACAAGTTTGGTAACATCACTTTGCTTTATTGCATGTCTTTTCTTATCACCATTTGCAAGTATTATTCCTGCAGCTGCAACAGCTCCAGCACTTATTTTCGTTGGTGTTCTTATGCTTAAGAACTTCTCAAAAGTTGATATGGAAGATATGAGAAGTGCAGTTCCTGCATTCTTAACTCTTGTTATGATGCCTCTCACATACTCAATCGCAAATGGTATTGGTATCGGTGCAATGGCATACGTTCTCATCACATTGTTCACAGGTAAATTCACAAAGAAAGATATTGCAGTTACAATTATCGCAATCCTCTTTGCTTGCAAGTTTGTATTTGGTACAATGTAAAATCTGTAATAAATATTCCCCATCGAGAAATCGGTGGGGATTTTTTATTGCAATATATTTTTAAATAGGATATACTTGATTCAAAAGTAATATGAATGGGTGAGATTATGTATAATATTCAATTAGGTAAAAGTAGCTTACAAGTGCCAACTATTGCAGTTGGCTGTATGCGAATCAGTGATATGAGTGAAAAAGAAGTATCTGCATTTGTGGATACTGCATTGAACTTTGGTGCAAACTTTTTTGACCATGCCGATATTTATGGTGGTGGAAAAAGTGAAGAAGTTTTTGGTAAAGCAATAAAATCTATAAAAAGAGAAGACATTTTAATTCAAACTAAATGTGGTATCAGAAAAGGTCAATTTGATTTCTCTTATGACCACATTGTGAATTCAGTTGATGGTAGTCTTAAAAGACTTGGTACTGACTATATTGATGTACTTCTGTTACATCGTCCTGATGCACTTATGGAGCCTGAAGAAGTTGCAAAAGCATTTGACTATTTGAAATCATCAGGCAAGGTTCGTAATTTTGGTGTTTCAAATCAAAATCCATATCAGATGCAACTTTTACAGAATTCACTTGATATGCCAATTTGTGCAAATCAGTTGCAATTTGGTATTATGCACACCCCAATGATTCAGTCGGGCATTAATGTTAATATGTATAACGAATCAGGTGTTAACCGTGATGGGGGAGTACTTGATTTTTGCCGACTTAACAACATTACAATTCAACCTTGGTCACCAATGCAATATGGTTTCTTTAAGGGTTGCTTTATTGATAACGAGAAATTCCCTGAACTCAATAAAACTATGGATGATATAGCTGAAAAATATGGTGTTTCTAAGACAACACTTGCATTCTCTTGGATTCTTCGTCATCCTGCTAAAATGCAACCTGTAACAGGAACAACAAACCTTACAAGACTTGCAGATTGCCTTAAATCAGCAGATATAAAACTCACTCGTGAAGAATGGTACGAAATCTACCGTGCTGCAGGCAATGTTCTCCCATAAATATGACTCTCTACTTTAAAAGTAGAGAGTTTATTTTTTTTCAACAATATCTTGAATATTTGGAAAAACGAATATATAATTAGAATATAAAACATAAGGGGAAATTATTATGACTAAAAAAATATGTGCGGTTTTACTTTCTGTGATTCTTGCATTTTCAGTTATTGCAGTACCAGTTTCTGCATGTTTTGATGTATCTTCATCAAAGGTATCAACTGTTAATGTAGAAAATGTATTTAATCAGGCTCTTGATGTACTTATTCACAGAGTTTTAAAAGTTCTTAACTTCTTCTGGCCAGGTTACGATGGCGAATGGGATAAAAAAGATGACTATACATCATCCAATTTCTATGAAGGCGAAGAAAAGTTTGATAAAAACGCAGAAAACGGTGCTAGCTGGTATTTAGGTTATGCAGGAGCATCCCTTTTAGACGGAATTGATGTAATGAATGGTGAATATTTCCTTGCAGGGTCTTTAGAGCCATTTGAAGGAAGAGTACCAAAAGAAATATGCGACGACCAAAGAGTGCGTGTATATGCTATTTCTGATGGTACTGGTGGAATAGTTATTCAGGCTGTTATTGATGGATTTGGCATTTCACGTGGGGATGTATTAGAAATCCGTTCACGAATGAATGAATATGTTAAGGCAAATGGTCTTAATGTGGTTAGTATTAATGTATCTGCATTACATCAGCATTCTTGCATAGATACTTTGGGAATGAATATTCCGTTGGTACCAGCGCTACTTATCAACACAACTAATGCTGCTCTCGGTGGTATTTTTGATAGATTTAAGATTGTTAAGAATCAGGAATTTATGGAAAACCTTTTCACAAAGACTGTTGATTGTATGCAAAAGGCAGTTGAATCAATGGAGAAGGGAAATCTCTATTACGGAAATGCAGATATTAGTGAGTATATGAGAGATGCTCGTGACCCTATCTCTTTTGATTCAAATATCCACAGATTAAGATTTGTTCCTAAAAATGGGGGCAAGGAAACATGGATTTTACAGGGCTCAATGCACGCTACTGGATTTGGTGCAGGTCCTGACGAGTTAACGGCTGACTATCCATATTATATTGAAAAAGCAATTAACGAAAAAGCAGGTGCAAACGTTGTTTATGTAATGGGTGCAGAGTTAGCAATTAAAATGGAAGATGATTTAACTTACAATCCGGAAGTATCTGATATCGAAAATCTTGCTAACTATGGTTATGCGATTGCAGACAAGGTAATGGGAATAAAGAATGATATTAAGCTTGACCCTGTCCTTAATATTGCACATAAAGAAGTTAATATTGAAGTTGATAATGGTATTCTTACACTTGCGGCAAGACAGGATGTTTTGAAGGCTGTAATTGTTAAAGATGGCAGAAAGAATATCATGGTAACGGAAATCGGATACATGGAGCTTGGTAATAAGGTAGGTATCTTCCTTTGTCCTGGTGAATTCGACCCAACACTTATTTTTGGCGGTCCTGAATCAGGTGATGCAGCTTGGTTTGGTGGCAGTTGGGATTATCCTGCACCTAAGGATGTTGCAGGTATAGAAAATGTTATGGTATTTGGTCTTTGCAACGACCAGGTAGGTTATGTGCTTCGTGACAACGAATACCATTCATTACTTTCTGAAAACGAAGAAGTTAATGTTATTAGCAAAAAAGCAGGTTCAGTTTTCACAGAAGCATATATTGACCTTATAAATGATATGAAATAATAGACAAATATAATTTTCTAAGAGAAGGGAATCAGTATGGCAAAAAAAGTATTAACACCTGAACAGTTAGAAATCAAGGCATTGAAAAAGCAAAGAAGAGCAAAACGTAACACATCATTCCTTGCGGTTGTTCTAGCAGTTGCATTGACAGCTGGTGCAGTTGTTATTGCAAAATCAACAGCATCAAAATCGATTCAGACTTCTAGTACTGGTGAGACGACTGAAAGTACAACTGAAGCATTAAAGAGTGAAATGGTAATTGGCGAAGATGGCACAATTACAATCATCGGTGACCCAAACGATAAAACAGAGAATGGTGAGAGTAACAAAATGGAACTCTCCGCTAACCCCGCAGATTGGTCAACAGAGGAAATTGTTGCTGTATATAAAAATGCTGCATCAAAATCTCACTCATCAGTAGAATCATCTCAGATAATGTTAATGCCTAAGCTGGTTGTTAACGATGGCGATGGTGCATTGGGTGCATTTCTTAAAATGATTAGTCCTGTTATTCAGGCAGTACTTAAAAATAACGCAACTACTTATGGCGGTGTTACAGGTGGTTACACCAAAATGGTGCCTGAAGATGTACAGTCTGCAAAGGCATATAAAGAAGGCGACTATATAGTAATCGAAATGATTATGGTTGAACAAATTGATGGAATTTATGGCGATTTCCAAGGTGGCTCTGTAGGTCATGCGATTAATGTTTTAGGAAATGTTGCAACAGCGGTAGAACAATTCCCTGCATTTAACATTAAGTTTGAGGAAGCAGATATTAAAGTTCATTATACAAACCCAAATGTTAAAGTCAGAATCAACAGTAGTGGTATTATTGAAAAAGGCACATGGAGCTACGATTCACTGATTTACATAAGAAACTTGGATGTTAACAGAATAATGATAAATAAAGCAGATGCTGAAATTGACTATATAATCACCATTGGTGGTGGATTTTAAACAATAAATATTGTGGTGCTTATTCCATGGGATAAGCACTTTTTTATTGTCAAAATTACGGTGTTATGTTATGATAAAAATAGGTGATGATTATGCAACAAATTCTTACACAGATTACTTCAGTTTTATTATCAATACTAGCTTTCCTTGGCATTGTAACTATAACTCCATACGATAAACCCATTGATAATTACAATGGTGGTGACCCTTTTATTGTAGAGGATGAAACAGGAGTGTATTATACCTTCACCACAGGTGGTGGGGTGGATATCAGAAAAATAAAATCCTTTGATGATACTACTGTTTTGGAACAAAAAACTGTTTATTGGTGTGGTAATGATGGAATTATCAAGGACATATGGGCACCTGAAATCCATAAAATAGGTGATAAGTGGTATATAATTGCTTGTGGTGTTTTTGATAAATCTGTTGTGCCTGAAGGTACAATGCCAAAGGCTAATAAGAAAACAGAACACGATGACTATTATCGTTATGGTTTTATTTTAGAAAGTAAAACAGAAGATATAATGGGTGAATATGAATTTAAAGGATATTTGGCTCCTGATGGAATGAATAATATTGACGGAACATATCTTCAAAAGGATGGTAAATTATATTATGTGTGCTCAGCATATCTTGATGTGGCACATCAATGTATTTATATGACAGAAATGGAAAATCCTTACACACTAAAAACGGACGAAAATGGAAATCATAAATCTGTAATGTTATCTCAACCTCAATACAGTTGGGAGAAAAAAGGATGGAAGGTGAATGAAGGTCCTGCAATCCTTTATAATAACGACGATTTATTTATAGTGTATTCTGCAAGTGGTTTTAGTTCAGGTGGATATTGTATGGGTATGCTCACTTTTAATGGTGGTGACATTTTAGATGAGAAAAATTGGACCAAGGGAAGAAACCGAGTTCATTATCACCAACCATTAAAGAATATCTATAATGCAGGACATTGTAGCTTCTTGTATAGAGAAAACGGTGATATCTATATGGTGTACCATGCTACTCAAACAAGAAAGTTTGAAAATTCCCCACGTCTGACATATATTAAAAGGGTAGAATTTAAAAATGGAGTTCCAGAATTTTCAATCTAAAATATTGTCACTTCATTGACAAAATATGTTTAGTGTAGTAAAATCTTCGTGTATGTTTTGTAGGAGGATAATAGAATGAAAAGATTCCTTGCAATATTTATTGCACTTACAATGGTTTTTAGTTTAACTTCTTGTATGGATATTCAAGTAACAGTTCCAAATAAAGCAAATCAGGGACAGAGTGAAACTTTGGATATTCAACAGAATGATATTGACTTAAACGATGGTTTCCTTGTTAATGATGGAAACAGCAATACACCAGAACCAGATGTTCTTAGTGATAATCCAGCAGAATGGACATTAAAGCAGATTGTTGAACAGTACAAACTTGCCGCTGGTAAGACAAACGATTCAGTTACATCATATCAGCAGATGACAATGCGCAAGAATTCTCTTGTTGCGATAGGTACAAACGATAAGCCAATCGCTGATAGTTTGGTTAGTTTTTCTGAAGGTGTTATGGCTACAGCACTTTCAAACAACTCAATGAACATTCAGGGTATTACTGGCGGACATCAGAATCTTCTTATTTCCGATGTTGCAGGTGCAAAGGCATATAAGAGCGGTAATAATATCGTTATTGAAATGCTTATGAAAGAGCAGACAGACCACGGTGACGGTAAGATGTATGAAGGTACAGTAGGTCATGCTATTTCAGTTGTTGGTGATATTGATTCAGTTATCGGTCAGTTCTCAGGACTTGGTATGCAGGCATCAATTGCCGACAAAGATTGCACACTCCAGTATGTAACTCCAGTTGTTAAAGTTACAATTAACAGTGATGGTGTAATTATCAACGGAACATGGAGCTATGTGGTTAATATCACACTTAATAATCTTGAAATTAAGGCTATGGGTATTACTGTTCCAGTTAAAAAAGCAACATCAATCGTTGACTTCTATGTAATTCTTAACGGTGGCTTCAAGGCATAATTGAATAAAAAAATAACTGCTCAAGGTGATAAACCTTGGGCAGTTTTTTATTGCTTTTTAGTTGTTAGCGATGTCTTTCATGCTTTCTTCCATGAGGTTGAAGAAGGTATCAATCATTTTCTTATCTTCTTCAGTGCCTTGAATACATATTGTTATAATGGCATTTCCGTTTAAGGATAATGCTGTGGCAACTGAACAATTTTTCTTTTTGGCAGCACCTGCACCCATTGCAAAGGTAGGTTCATGTCCGTCTAATGCACAGAATTTTGCATCAAGACGACCAACATTACTTACAGAAAGGTTAGCATTGTTATAAAACATTTTAACCATCATTTCAGCCTGAATGTAAACGAGTTGAGTAAAGGCATAATTTATAAGTGGTAGTCCGTAAAGACCTAAAAACTCGTCATTTTTTGACTTTTTGTTACATTCTGCAACCTCTTTAAGAGTATCAAATACAGTTGCACCCCTTTTAGAAACTGTACAGGGCATGAAGGTTGTCTGATTAGTATAGCCTATTCTGTTTGGGTCTTTTATATATCGTCTTAAATCGACTGCACAGGAAAGAGTAAGGCTCTCATCATCACAACCTAACATCTTGTATGTAGCATCAATATAACTTGCAGAAAGCACATCGTTGGCGGTAGCACCAATTTCCTTTGCTTTCTTAACAGCACCCATAAATATTTCGGCAGGAATAACCTTGGTAATGAGAATATTGTGGTCATTTTCTGATTTCTCTGTAAAAGGAAGAGTTTTCTTTTCCTTTGAAGTCATGTTGGCAAATTTGGTTTTTGCTGATTTTCGTGTCTTTTCAGGTAAATCCTTATAAACCTCATTTAGTTTTCTTGAACCAGTCCTGAAATCCAATGGAGTTTTACCGTTGGCAACATATTCATTATATGCTTTGAAAAAGTCCCCAAGTAATTGCTTAATTCCACCACCATCCATAATCATATGATTCCAGATAACACAGAGTGCACATTTGTTATCCTGAACACAGATTTGCACTTTCAGTTGAACATTATTTTCAAGGTCAATGGTCTGAATAAGAAAATCATAAGCAGATTTTTCCATATCGTCAGTATTCTCAACAGAAAAAATATCGTCAATATTGTAATCACATACTTTCCAATATGGGGCAATATGATTATCAACAAACTTTGAGTGAAGAATAGGTGAGTGCTCAAAAAGACTTACAAGTACAGTCTTAACTGCATCAAAATTAGGTATAAATTCATAATCAAGTCTGAATCGTGCAATTCTGTCCATATAACAGCGACACATGTAATTAACCTTGTCGTAAACCTCTGCACGGATTTTGTTTGCATTATAACCATTTTTTACAACATTAACAGCAATTTCAGCACAGGCTTTGTCGTCATTGAGACCACGATTTTTAAGCAAATCACAGTAGTCATTTATATTTGAAAAGGCTAAAGCCTGCTTTTTTATAGGCAGGCTTTCGGTATATTGTTTAATAATGTTTTCTCTCATAAGGCTTTCACCCTTTAAAATTGAGTATGGTTGAAGAAAAATTCTTTTCTTTCTTCAGAATTGATAACCTTGATAGGCTTAATCTGATTAAGATTAGCACCATTCATTCTAAGCATTTCACGATATTCATCATAAGTGCCATGACGAAGGAATTTAACCTCACAGTGACCTAATGCACCACTCTTGATAAGTGGACCCACGGAAACATTACCTGCACAAAGACATTTTTCGAATTCTTCGGCATAAATTGCTTCATCATCTTTTGTATGCTCTTTTGTGCCTTCAACAAGAAGTATGTAGTGACCTGGTGAAGTATCTCTGTCAGGATAAATGCTGTAACCTACGAACATTTCTTCCATTTTGTCGGAGAAATTACCAACGATTTCATCAAAAGCAAGTTGGTTGATTTTTTCACCACTGATGTTTGCAATCTGGTTAAGACGATAGCAGAAAGTAACCTTTGGAGATTCGTGATAATAACCTGTTACCTTAACAACATCTTCAATACGATAACGGTAGAAACCACTCATATTTGTAAGGATAAGTTCATATTCTTTGCCAACTTCAAGTTCACTGATTGTCAAAGGCTTTGTACCTTCAGGAGCATCCAATGGAAGGAATTCAAAAAATGCATTTTGAGGAAGAATAACATATTCATAGGAGTTCAACTGGTTAGGAACAGCCATAAGTGCCTCAGTTGCGGCATAACCAACATAATGGATAGGCATATCCTCACCAATGTAACGACGAAGTCTTTGTTGATAGTGAGAAAGAGCACCTGTACCCATACCGTACATCCAACCACATTTAGGCCAGATTCTTGAAACGATTGATGAGCAATCAAAGCCTTTTTCAAATTCTGCGCGGAGTTTAGCAGCTCTCTTTGGATTTGGCTTAATCTTCTTTTGAAGACTTGCACGGATGTGGTCAGGAATTCTTACAGATTCGTTAAGTTTACCTTTTTCAATATCATCACAGAACATTTGCCAGTTTTCTTCAAGATAGAAGAACATTGATTCAAGAGTTGTGATAAAAATAGTACCAAGGTAACTGATATCCTCATCCTGCAAAGCAAAGAAGAGTTTTACATAGTGCATATCCATATCCACATCAGGTTCAGGGAACATAACCTCTTTTGGTGAACAAGTGTAGAATTTAACAATAGGTTTCATGTTAAGAAGAGGAATTGATGAAAGACAAGAAACAGTAGCACCACCAGGAAGTTTTCTGTAGTTTATCTCTGCAGTAAGAAGTCCTCTTTGTGGTGGGAGGAGTTTGTGCTTTTCCTTCCAGAAATATTTTACGGCACAACCAACAGGGGCACTGAAACTGAAACACATAATTGTCCATTCAGAAAAACCTGAAAGAGGAACGAGTTTACTTCTGCCTGTGCTACCTGAAGATTCAGTAAAACGACGGATATATCTGTTGGTGATAAGTCCTTTTTCACCATTTGCCATTCTCATAATATAGTCTTCGTAATCAAGATAACCTGAAAAAGGAACAATGTTCTGATAATCTTCTACTGATTTAACCTTATCAAAGTTGTTCTTTTTACCATATTCTGTGCTCTTATTGTCACGCATAAGCTTTTTGAGAACTTTCTCTTGCTTTTTGTTTGCGTTTTTAGCATAAAAATAAAGTTTAATGTGTTCACAGATACCTAAAAATGCACCGATAGCAGTGAATATTGGTCTGAAAATTTTCATAATCTTCATTATTATTTCTCCTCTTGTTACACATTTCCTGTCCATAATAAGTGTTTATAGACACATAACAATATAATTGTAAAACATTTTAGTATTTATTGCAACAATTTTTTGTATTATCCGTGAGCAATTATATTTTATTGACATAGTTAGGTTTGACATTTATAATTAATATACAAGAAAGAAGGGCTGAGAAATGAAAACTGCTGAAAAAATTGTTCTAAATGAGCAGCGTGAAATTAAGCGTCTTAAAAGAATGCAAGGCAGAAGTAGTAGTAAATACTTTTTTATTTTGCTGATGCTTATAGCAATAGTAAATATTCTTGATGAGGTTACAAGTAATCTTACTGTTACTGTGCAGTCATCTTTTGTTACAGAATTTTTTGTGAACAATCCGTTTATGGGTAAATTTTACACATTTGAAGAAGGACTTGCAGTTCATTCAACAATCGGTATTGTTACATATGTTTTTGGCATTATAACTCCATTTTATAAGGCTCTTGCCGACAAATGGGGTAGAAAACCACTGTTTGCTATTTCAACTCTCGGTATGGCAACAGGTCTTGTAGTAATTCATTTGTCAACAAGCTACATAATGTTTCTTGTAGGCTTTGCAATCATCAGTTTCTTTATGGGACATGATATTCAGATTATCTATATCCTTGAAGAAGCACCTGACAAACACAGAGCAAAAATATATAGTTTCTTAAAGAGTTTCGGAATTTTAGGTGTTATACTTATTCCAACACTTCGAGATATGCTCATGGGTGACGACCCAACAAGATGGCGTGAAATCTTCCTTGTACCTGCAGTTATAGGCTTTATTGCAGTTTTACTCGTTGTGATTTTAGCAAAGGATACAAAAGTGTTTATAGGTGAGAGAATAGAGTATCTCTCACGTCCTTATGAAGAGCGTCAGGCAGAAAAAGCTCTGAAAAAACAACAAAAAGAAGCACAACGAAATCAGTCGGGTGTTTTCAATGGTGTGAAATACATCTTCTCAAACAAGGATACAAAGAATCTTATTGTTGCACATATCATTTTTGACGCAGCCATGCCTGCAATAGCACTCTATTTTGAGTCATCTATGCACAAGGTTGGTATGAGTACAAGTGAAATTACAAAAGCATTATTTATGGTGCCTGTGGTTTATGCAACAATTACCTTCTTGTCAGGATTTATTGCAGATAAGTTTGGTAGAAAAGCTACTGTTACAGGCTTTTCAACCACTTGTATTATGGGATACTCTCTCTTTGTAGCAGGTATTCTTTGTGGCTGGAATCCATATCTCATTGGTTTCTTTGCAGGACTTTATCAAGGCTCATATTGGATTGGCAGAGATTATATGAATGTTATGATGACGGAAAAAGTTCCTACTGACATTCGTGCTTCCGTGGTTGGTGCAGAAGGACTTTTGGTAATAATCGGACTTGCAGTTGGTTACTTGTCAGCAGTTGTAGGAATGCTTGTATTCCCAATCTGGTGGGTATGTCTTGCAATTTCGGTTGTTGCAGTTGGAATTGCTGCAATAATATTTACACTTAAAGTTAAAGAAACAAAAGGTGTAAACCTTGATGAAATAGAATAAAAAGACATAAAAAATCCCTCGGACATTATGTTCGAGGGATTTTTTTGTGATTATTTGTGGTCAGGATTTAATTCCTGCATTTCTACTGATTCTTTTTGGAAATCTCCAAGAGAAGGGTATTTATCTTGATAATAATTTTCACGAGCTATGTCAAAGTCACCATCAGGTTTAATGGTAATAATAGTGCATCCTCTCTGTGAACCCATTTTATCGATGTCCTTATACGCTATGTAGTCAATGCTTAAACCATAGTTTAAGAGAATTCCTTTATAGTTGATAGAGAAATTATTAACATGGTCATGACCACAGAAAATAGCTTTTTTACCGCCTAATTCTAACATTGTTTCAAAAAGATTATCAGGCTCTACTCCACAGAATACAACATCGTCTTCTTCACCTGCAGTGCCATAAAGAAGTTTGACATCTTCTGTGTCTTGATACCCGTTATCCACATATTCAAACCAAGCATCTGCATATTCTTGCAATGGAATGTGGAAGAAGAGTAAAGAATTTATATTGCTATATTTGTCTAACAATTCTGACTTGTTCTCAACATCAAGGGAGTTAATAAGGTCAACATTATACTTGCAGTTGTTTTCAAGAGTTGTTTTGTACCAATCAACCTGATTTTGCTTAATGTGGTCATAATCCATCTTTATAATGCTTATAAGTCCTTTGCCTGTATATGCATGGGAATCAAGTGTGAAGATTGATTGTGTAATGATTCCTTGTGTGTTTTTAACATTGATTACACTGTTGCCATAGCCATCAATATTTTCATCACCAGTTTGGAATAAACAATATTTTAAATCTTCACTTGAATAGAATTCGGCGATGTCTTCACGAGTATGTGTGCTATAAAATTCTGTATCGTGATTACCAAAAGTAGGAATCCAATATACACCAAGACTTTCCATCAGTGTTGTAAGAATCTTAGCAGGTGCAAGATTGTTTACGGATAGGGATTCATAAGGTACAGGATATACAAGGTCACCTGTAATTATTACTAAATCAGGCTTTTCAGCGGTAATCATACTTGCAACAGCATTAAGCGCCATTTTGTCCTGCTTTAATGAAAGCCAACCTCCACCGATATGAATGTCAGTAAGTTGCATTACCTTTAACTCACGGTCAGTAGTGAATGTCCAGTTTCCATTTTCATCTTTTTCAGGAACAATAACATCTTCTTTCTGGACTTTTGCGAATGATGCTGCATACTCTGTTGTCTTGCTGTTTACAACAAGATTAACAATCATATTTATAAGTAAAAAGGAACAAATAACGGCTAATATGATGCCAAGCACCATAAGTACTTTCTTCTTGTTTACTGTCTTGCGGTTTTCTTTTTTGTTTTTCATAATATATTTCCTTAATTAGTTACTGGATTTTTTTCTTTTAACAAGAATATTGTTGTTGTAGAATTGACTACGTTTGGAGATTTCAGAGTTTACAACGGAGAATCCATCTCTTTCAATAAGTGTTTTTTCGCCTGAAAACATATTTGTACCAATTCCAAGTCGATTGCCTTCAATTTCAACACCAAGACTGGCAACTATTGAAGGGAACATATCAAAAGGAGCCCAACTTCTGTTGAATTTATATTCTTCAGGAATGTTTGCGAGTTCCTCTGGCACATTAAGAAAGAGGTTGTACATAGTACGATTATATCCTGAAACATTTTCAAAGAATGAATTTGCCATACTTAAATGGTCACCGATGATAACGATTGTTGTATTCTCATAGAATGGTTGTGATTGAATCCAACGAACAAACTTAACTGCTTCTTTTTGGCTATAATGAACTGCATTTGCATACTGTGTATCAAATTTCTTTTCTGCTTTAGCACTAAGGTAACCTTCAGGAGCGTGTGTATCAGCAGTTTCCATAACAAAATGGAATGGTTTTTCTGAGTCAGCAAGACGAGTGAGTTCGATTTTTGCAAATTCGTAAAGTTTGTCGTCTTCATATCCCCACCACACATTGTAGTATTCAGGAAGCCAACCTTTTGCAATAACACCCTTATGGTCAAGAATTTCAAAATCGCCGTGTGACTGGAAAAAGAAATTAAGTCCACCAAAAGCAGCATCTGCACCAAACATTACAGATTGTTCATATCCCTGTTCAGCTAAGATGTCACCAAGGGCAGTTGCACCTGGAAGGAAGTTTCCAGGTTGTCCGTATGAGTTTCCGTCAACAGGAACTTTCATAGGAAGACCAGTAGTCATATTTACCATAGCAGCAACTGACCACCCTGAACCGGAAGTTGGAACAGGACCACCAAAACCGGTGCTTGTATGTGAAAAACTTATACCTTCTTTTGTAAGTTCAGCAAGGTCAGGCATAAGGTTTTCGTCAAAATAACCACCAAATTCTTTCGAGAAGAAGGTGTTTTCCATGGATTCAAGATAAATGTGAATAAGATTTCTCTTCTTTTCAGGGAATGTGAGTTTTGTAGTTGTAGGGTCGGCATAGTTTTCTTCAATGTATGATGAATCTGTTAAGTACGCATCAAAAAGAGTCATAAGCTGGAATTTGTTTATACCAAAAGCACAGCCACCAATAAACATGCCTAATGCAAGTACAAGAGCGATAATTCTTACTGCGAGTGATGGAAGGAATGCAACATATTTTTCGTTCTTTTCGTAAGTGAGTTTATAGTTTGGGAAAACAACAATACAGAATAATACTGTAAATAACAATGTTGTGAGAACAGGTCCTTCAAAAAGAGAAATATAAACTCCTATGTCCGTACCTTCAGTAGGTGAATTAAGGTTTATAAGAATCTGGTCAGCGGCAAGGTCACCAAAAGCTTCTTTGCCCCAAAGTGTACCTGTGTATGCAGCAAGTCCAAGAGCGAACAAAATTGTAGAAATAATTTTAACAGCGAGAGCACCTTTATTGTTTTTTGGTGCACTATATTCGACTTTTAAAATTCTCTTTGTGGAACCAATGATGCACCAAAATACAATACCAACTGCTAATGCCAATCCTGCATATTTCCACATGAAAGAAGGTCTGTGAGCACTAGGCATAAAGATGTTGCTTTCATTAAATACATTTTTCATTAAAGAGAATGCTACAAGATTAATTGTAAGTACATCTCTTAAGATTATGCGAATAAGAGTGCCAATTCGTTTGCTATCAGCAAGAAGAAAATAATCTGCAATACTGATTAAAAGACCAATAGCAATAGCTAAAAACCAAAACATTTCCAAATCCCCTTTATTTTTTATATATTTGCATTCTATCACACTAAATGTGGTTTTTCAACAAAGTGTTCAAATAAATGATAATATCCACATAATTACAAACCATAATGGAGGTATTATAAGTGCAGGTAGCATATTAAGTGTTTTAAGATTTTTGATTTCAAGGATTGCAATACCTGAGGATGCAATCAAGAAACCACCTACAACACTGATTTCACACATGAGCTCAGGACTCATAAATCCACCTAAAAATGTAGCAAGTAAGTAAATTGAGCCCTGCCATAAGAATAATACCGGTGCAGCCAAAGCAATTCCAATACCATAAGTAGATGCTAAAACCATACTTGTTACAAAGTCAAGAGTAGCGTTTGTAAAAAGATATGTATGGTCGTTGTTTAATGCAGAATTGATAGGACCAAGAATTGATAAACTACCAATACAGAAAAGCAGAATTGCTGTTGAAAGACCTTTTCCTAATTCACTTTTGCCTTTCTTTTCTGTCAAAGCATTGAAACGCTTGTCCAAGTCTATCATATTGCCTAAAAGGGAACCCACAGCAAGACTCACAATGAAGAGTACAGGATATTTACTGTTTGGCATATTCTGTACAACAGAATTGATACCAATACCTGCTGCAGCAAGTCCCATTGCATTCATTAGGCATTTTGTGTATTTTTCTTTAATACCTTTTTTCAATAAACTACCGATTATACTACCCGTGAGTATGGTGGCGGTGTTTACTATTGTACCAATCATATATTATCAACTCTTGTTCTTTCCACAGCATCAAAAATCTCTTTTAAGGTATCAAGAGAATTCTGATTTGGAAGTTTTTTTACATTTATACTTTTTCTGCCAGTATTTGTGACACCAACACGACCTCTTAAAATTGAAGAAATATTTAAAACGAGTGAGGTGTTGATTTCTTCACAATAAAGCGCAATTGTTTCTCCACGTTGACCAATTTCGTAAATTCCAAGGCTTGATGCAGTGTTTCTGCAAAGAGAAACCTGAATAAGTCCTTCAACTGAAGGTGGCACATCACCAAAACGGTCACGGAGTTCATCACGAACATCTTCTGCATCCTCAAAGGTACGGACATCTGCAATTCTGCGATAAACAGTGAGCCTTTGCGAAAGAGCAGAAATATATTTATCAGGAATATGAGCATTGATTTGAAGGTCGATAAGACATTCTCTTGCCTTTTTCTTTTCGCCTTTTTCTTCACCGATAGCTTCACTTAAAAGCTTCATATACATATCATAGCCAACTGCTGCAAGGTGACCGTGTTGTTGTGCACCTAAAAGGTTACCAGCACCACGAATTTCAAGGTCACGCATAGCAATTTTGAAGCCTGAACCGAATTCTGTATATTCACGGATTGCCTGTAATCTCTTGTAGGCAATTTCAGTAAGGTTTTTATCTCGTTTGTAAGTAAGATACGCACTTGCTCGTCTTGCGCTTCGTCCTACACGACCTCGTAACTGATGTAATTGAGCAAGACCGAGTCTGTCGGCATCTTCAATAATTAATGTGTTGGCATTTGGTACGTCAACACCTGTTTCAATAATTGTTGTGCATACAAGAATGTCGATTTCGCCATTCATAAGGTCACGCCAGATTTCGCTCAATTCTTCCTCATTCATCTTACCGTGAGCAGTTCTAATTCTTGCATCTGGAAGATATTCCTGAATAGCAACTGCCACACCATCAATGGTGTCAACTCGATTATGCAGGAAATAAACCTGACCACCACGACGAAGTTCTTTTTCCATAGCCTCACAGAGTAGGGGAAGATTGTGTTCAACGACATAAGTCTGGACAGGGAAACGGTCCGATGGTGCTTCTTCAATAACAGACATATCACGAATTCCTGACATTGCCATATTAAGGGTTCTAGGAATAGGTGTAGCCGAAAGTGTCAGCACATCAACACCGGGGAAAAGTTCTTTCAATTTTTCCTTTTGAGCAACACCAAATCTTTGCTCTTCGTCAACAATCAAAAGACCCAAATCCTTGAATTTAACATTTTTTGAAATAAGTGAATGAGTACCAACAACAATATCAATAAATCCTGCGTTTATACTCTTGATAATTTTTGCTCTTTGAGTAGGTGTACGGAAACGGGACAGCATTTCTGCTTCAATGGGGAATCCGTCAAATCGTTTTAGAATTGTTTGATAATGTTGTAATGCAAGGATTGTAGTTGGCACTAAAATAGCACATTGTTTTCCGTCTGCAATACATTTGAAAACAGCACGAAGTGCCACTTCTGTTTTACCAAAACCAACGTCACCACAAAGGAGTCTGTCCATAGGATATGGTTTTTCCATATCATTTTTGATTTCATCAATACTTCGTAACTGGTCGCCAGTTTCTTCATATGGGAAACGACGTTCAAAGTCCATCTGCATATCAATATCAGGGGAAAATGCATAACCATCACTGTGTAAACGCTGTGAATAGAGTTTAATAAGTTGGTCTGCCATATCCTTAACTGCAGTACGAACCTTGTTTCTTGTCTTTTCCCAATCAGCACCACCAAGACGATTAAGCTTCAATGCTTTTCCGTCGTCTTCGTGTGGACCGATATATTTTGAAACTAAGTCGAGCTGAGTAACAGGCACATATAGTACATCACTCTTAGCGTACTTAATTTTAATATAATCTTTTATAATTTTATTGGCTTCAAGTTGTGTGACACCATCAAAAATACCAATACCGTGAACTGCGTGAACAATATAGTCACCTTTTTTTAGTTCATCAAGGGAATGAATAGTATCCTTTGCCTTAAAGCCGGTGTTTCGTCTTTTTGCCTTTGATTGATAAACTTTTGAATATGTAAATACATAAAGTTTTTCTCTTGGATAAGAGAAACCTGAGCTTAAAGACCCTGCAAGTACACAGACGGCACCTTTTGGAAATTGTGCAGGAATAACAGGAAAGTAAACGGATGTAAAATTCTCGTCATTTAATGTGTCAGAAAGATTTTTTGCACTCTTTTCAGTACCTGCAAACACTACGATTGTACTTTCCTTTGATACAATATGCTCTAGGTCTTCCATAAGTACATCAAGTCTGCCATTCCATATAGGTAAGGTGTTTCCGTTGAATGTGGTAAGTCCCTTAACAGGGGTGTCAAAACTACCTCGTGCAAAGTTATCTACATATGTTGCACCAAATTCCTGATATTTGTCAACTAATTCGTTAAATGTAAGGCTAAATTTATCAAGACCCTTGCAAAGCGTTCCGTCCTCAACACAGGCCTTGATGTCTTCAAACAATAATTTCTGTGATGCGTTTAATTTTTCCTTGATACCACTTGTTTCAAATGCAAAAAGAAGATAGTTTTCTGCATAGTCAAAAATTGTAGCAGGGGAATAGATGAGTGGCAAATATTTGTCGGCAGAGCCTACGGATAAACCATTTTTAAGTCTATCAATGTCCTGATATAACTTTTCACGGATAATTTCAGTTTTTTTGCCACGAATTGAAGATGCAAGATTTTGAATCTTCTCAATTAAAAACTGTGGCTCATCAATAATAATTTCTTTTGATGGTGCAATTAAAATTTCATCAATATTAACTGTTCGTCTTTGAGAAACAATGTCAAAACGACACATTGTGTCAACCGTGTCACCCCAAAGCTCAATTCTAACAGGTTCTTCATCGTCAGGAGAGAAAAAGTCAACAATACCACCACGGACAGAGAATTGTCCAACACCCTCAACGGCATCAACCCTAGTGTAACCTGCACAGTTTAAAGAGAGAATGATGTTTTCAAGTGTTGTTTCTTCATTCTTTTTCAAGAGAACGGATTTTTGTCTTAAAATTTCAGGTGGTACTGTGTATGAAACAGCCGCCTCGGCACTTGCAACAACAATGTCACAACGATTATCAAGCATACGTCTTAAAACTTTGATTCTTTTCTGCTCGTACTCATAGCTTTGCGAGTCGGTTGTATAAAAAGATAAACTACGAGAAGGATATTGTAATGCGGATATGCCAAAAGCAGTTAAATCCTCACAAAGTCGTACTGCGGTTGCATCATCAGGCACGACAATAAGGGCCTTTTTTTCAAGACCCCCCACTAATGCAGAAACTAAATGTGCTTTCATTACGGGAATTAACCCTAAAACACCCTGTGGCAGAAAACCTTTTTTGATACTGTTTTCCACACCTTCGTATTCTGCTGAATTTTTAATTACCTGTGTAAATGCCGACATAGTTTTTGCCTCAACTATTGTATAAGTTCATAGCCTTGTCAATTTGATTATCAAGCAAAAGTTCAATAGCCTTACAAGCATTTTCGAGTGCAGGCTCTAATGCTTTTTGCTCATCTTTTTTGAACTCTGAAAGAACCCAATCAGCCAAATCATAATCAGGATGTGGTTTCTTTCCACAACCCACCTTAATTCTTGGGAATTGGTCAGAATTCAAGTGATAAATAATACTCTTTATTCCGTTGTGGCCACCGTCAGTACCTTTTCTACGGATACGAAGTTTGCCCACATCAAGAGAAATATCATCATAAATTACGATTATGTTTTCAGGTTTGATTTTATAAAAACTTGCACATTCTCTTACGGCTTCACCACTGTTATTCATAAATGTCTGTGGTTTCATAACAATGCAACGATGTCCATTTATGTTTGTGTCAGCCACAAGGGATTTGTATTTGAGTCTGTCAATTCTAAATCCGAGTTTTTCAGCCAACATATCCATACATAAAAATCCTGCGTTGTGCCTTGTAAGAGTGTATTTGTTACCAGGGTTACCAAGTCCTACGATGAGAAACTCGTGTGTGCCAGTAGCCCCTGCGTTTGTTTGTTTTCTGAATTTGTTAAACATATTTTATCCTTTATTTTGTAAATCTGTCCTTATTTTTTTCTCGCCAATTAATCTTGTTTACCTGACGAGCACGAGCAATTCCAAGTGAAACCTCAGGAACATCCTCAGTAATTGTTGAACCTGCTGCAGTGTAAGCTCCATCACCAATTTTAACAGGTGCTACAAGGTTTGTGTTACAACCGATAAAGCAGTCATCACCGATAGTTGTTCTGTGCTTGTTTTTGCCGTCATAGTTAACTGTAACAGTGCCACAACCAAAGTTTACACGTTTACCAACATCGGAGTCACCAACATAGGTAAGGTGAGAAACCTTTGTGCCTTCATCAATATTTGAATTTTTAACTTCAACAAAGTTGCCTAAATGGACTTTGTTACCGATAACAGAATTAGGTCTTATATGAACAAAAGGACCAATATCAGCACCATCAAGAACTTTTGACTGATAACATTGAACAGAATTAAGTTTAACATCATTTCCAATTGTACTTTCTTTAATGAGTGTGTTAGGACCGATAACACAGTTTTCGCCTATTACAACACCTGCAAAGAGCATGGTGTTGGGCATAATAACAGTGCCCTTACCAATGGTAACTCCGTCCTCAATAACAACACTTTGGTGATATGGAATTTCTACTCCATTTGTCTCGTGCAATTCAATATTCTTTTGATTCTGAATATCTTTTTCTGTCATAAGAACACCTCTTTTTATATTATCATTTAATTTTATCATAAAACCTTATAGTTTTCAACTGTAAAATAAGGCTGTTTTTACTATAAAAACCTTGAAAAATCAAGGATTGAATGGTATAATGATAAATTAGAGAATTATGTAAAATTTCAAAGAAAGGGGAGAAGATTTATGAGCCGAAAAAAGTGGATAACTGCACATATTGATAAAGAATTGGCAGCTCAGGTTGCTGAAAATCATAGTCTTGACCCCTTTACTTCCCTTATACTTGTTTCTCGTGGAATTACAGAATATGAGGATGTTGAAGAATTCTTTGAGAGTGATTTTTCTTTCTGTGACCCATATTTGATTACGGATATGGATAAAGCGGTTGAAAGAATAGAAAAAGCCATTGACGATTTTCAAAAAATCTGTGTTTTTGGTGACTATGATGCTGATGGTGTAACTGCAACGGCTCTTATGTATTCATATCTTTCTGACCGTGGTGCAGATGTAATGTACTATATCCCTGACAGAGTCAATGAAGGCTATGGCATGAATTGTGGTGCTATAGATAAACTCCATGAGCAGGGTGTGAATCTCATTATAACTGTGGATAATGGTATTTCTGCAATTGAAGAAATTGATTATGCTAAAACTCTTGGAATAGAAACTGTTGTTACAGACCACCATCAGGTTGGGGATGTTTTACCTGATGCAGTTGCTGTTGTTAATCCACACAGAAAAGATTGTAATCTTAACTTTAAAGATTGGGCAGGAGTAGGTGTTGCCTTTAAAGTTGTTTGTGGACTTGAAAAAGGTAGTTATTCCGAAATTTTAAATAATTATGCGGATATTATTGCAGTTGGTACAGTTGCCGATGTGGTTGATTTAAAAGATGAAAATCGTGCAATTGTAAAATATGGTATTGCAAAAATCAATGCTTGTCCTTGCAACGGAATCAATGCACTTCGTCAAGTTGCAGGTGTGAGTGAAAGAGCACTAAATGCGGTTGGTGTTACTTATTCTTTAGCACCTCGTATAAATGCGGCAGGTAGAATTGAATCTGCAGAAACCGCACTCAAATTGTTGATTTGCGATAATCTTGCAACAGCACTTGATATTGCTGACAAAGTTGACGGATGTAATCGTCAGCGACATGAATTTGAAAATGAAATTATGGATGCGGCAGTTGCTCATATTGAAAACAATGTCCAACTCAAATTCTCAAAGGTCATTGTTGTTTGTGGTGAAGGTTGGCATCATGGCGTAGTTGGTATTGTTGCTGCAAGACTTGTTGAAAAATACGGAAAACCTGCTATTGTAATTGCTTTTGATGGTGATGAGGGTACAGGCTCTGCTCGTAGTATTGACGGATTTTCAGTTTATGATGCAATTAAATCCTGCGAAGATTTGTTAACTCATTTTGGTGGACATACAATGGCTGCGGGTCTTGGTATCAACAGAGAAAATGCAAATGAGTTTTTTGCTAGAATAAATGAATATGCAAACAGTATAAGTGATGTTGTACCAACCCTTATGTTGGATTGTAAGTTAAATCCCGCTTATATTGATGCATCCTTGGTAGAATCTCTTGAAATGCTTGAACCTTTTGGTGCTGCCAATCCACAACCTTTGTTTGGAATCTTTGGTGTGACAATTGAGAGTATCAGACCAGTTGGTGAGGGTAAACACTTGCGATTGACATTCTCTAAGGGGAATACACAGTTCGTTGCTATGAAATTTTCCACAACATTGAATGAACTTCCTTTTGTTGAAAAGGATGTAGTTGACCTTGCTGTTAGAATTGATAAAAACGAATTCAGAGGTGAAGTAAAAGCTTCTGTGCAGATAAGGGATATGCGTTTTTCAAATGTTGATGAGGATAAATTGTTTAAATCACAATCTCTTTATGAAAAATATAGACGATGTGAAGAATTAACACAACATGAAGCAAGGTTTTTAACTCCAACACGAGAATTTTTGTTGGGAGTTTATGGAGTGCTTAAACAGTATAAACTCTGGCAACACGATATTGAAACCTTGACTTATAGAGCAAAATGCCCAATGGAAAGATATTGTACAATGATGGTGTCAGTTGATGTGCTTTGTGAGTTGGGACTTATAAAAAGAGAAAATGGACAATTAATTTTTGATGGTGAAGGTAAAAAAGCCGATTTATCACAGTCAGAAATTCTTAATAACTTGAATAAAATGCAAGGAGGTGAACAGTAATGGCAGATGTTAATGTAAATGTCAATGAGCTTTATAGTAAAGTAAGGGAAAAAATAAAGGCGATTCATGGTGAAAAAGATATTGAGATAGTTGATAGAGCATTTAATCTTGCTAATGAATGTCATGGCGACCAGAAACGTAAATCAGGTGAACCATATATCATCCATCCCATTGCTGTTTGCGATATTCTTGTAGATTTAGGTATGGATTGTCAGTCACTTGTGGCTGCACTTTTGCATGATGTAGTTGAAGATACAGAGTACACTATTGAACAGTTAACTGCTGATTTTGGTGAGGAAGTTGCTGTTTTAGTTGATGGTGTTACAAAACTTGGTAAAGTTCAACTTAGTTCAGGTGAATCAAAAGAAGAACAACAGGCAGAGAATATCCGCAAAATGCTTCTTGCTATGTCAAAGGATATTCGTGTTATTATCGTAAAACTTGCTGACCGACTTCATAATATGAGAACTCTTGAGTTTATGGCGCCACAGAAACAGAGAGATAAGGCTCTTGAAACTCTGGAAATTTTTGCACCGATTTCTCATAGACTTGGTATCCGTTCTGTTAAAGAAGAACTTGAAGACAGAGCAATTCGTTTTCTTGACCCAGTTGCTTATGACGGAATTGAAGAAAATCTTAAAATGTCAAGCCATTCAGGTCACGATTTCTTAGAAAGTATCAAGACTAAAATTGGTGACAGAGTAACACAGACAGTGTCTGGTGCTCAGATTAGTGGACGAATTAAATCGGTTCACGGAATTTACCGTAAAATGTATATGCAAGGTAAACAGTTTGACGAAATTTACGACATTTATGCTGTTCGTATTATCGTGGATAGCGTAATTGATTGTTACAACTGCCTTGGTATTATTCATGATATGTATAATCCACTTCCTGGAAGATTTAAGGATTATATTTCAACCCCAAAGCCAAATATGTATCAGTCACTTCATACTACAGTTATCGGTAAAGAGGGAACACCTTTTGAAGTGCAAATCAGAACATGGGATATGCATCGTACTGCAGAATTCGGTATCGCTGCTCACTGGAAATACAAACTTGGTGTTTCAGGTGGAAAACAGAGTTTTGATGAGCGACTTCAATGGATTCGTGAAGTGCTTGAAACACAACAGGAATCAGCGGATGCAGGGGAACTTGTTTCTACTATCAAAACCGACCTTATTACTGACGAAGTATTTGTATATACGCCAAAGGGTGATGTTATCAATGTGCCTGTTGGTTCAACTGTAATTGACTTTGCTTATGCAATTCACTCTGCGGTTGGTAACAAAATGACAGGTGCAAAGGTTGATGGTAGAATTGTACCGATTGATTATGTAATCAAAACAGGTGAAATTGTTGAAATTCTCACATCTTCTCAACAGGGTAAAGGCCCAAGCCGTGACTGGCTCAATATTGTAAAGACTAGCCAGGCAAAGAGCAAAATCCGTTCTTGGTTCAAAAAGGAAAAACGAGAAGAAAATATTATTGAGGGTAAAGCGGAAATCGAAAGAGAGTTCAGAAGAAACTATATCCGTCTTTCTGACGAGGATTATCAGAAGTTTATCAAAAAACTTGCTGAGCGTCAGCGAATGGAAAATGTTGACGATTTCTATGCCGCAATCGGTTATGGTGGACTTTCTGTTAACCGAATGATGCCTTATATCAAAGAGGAATATCAGAAAAATTACGATAAGAGCCGTCAGGAAATCAAGGTTGTTACAGTTAAAGATAATTCAAAGAAGAACAAAGAAGGCGTTACAATTGAAGGAATTGACAACTGCCTTATTAAGTTCTCACAATGTTGTAATCCATTACCTGGTGACGATATTATTGGATTTATCACTCGTGGTCACGGTGTTTCAATTCATAAAAGAGATTGTACAAACGTGCCAAAAGATATTGCTAATTGTGCAGAACCTGCTCGTTGGGTAAAAGCATATTGGAACCAGCATGTTAAGGAAGAATATAAAGCAACACTTCAGCTTACTTGCCTTTCTCGAGTTGGACTTATGGCGGAAGTTGCTATGCAGGTTGCTAATATGCGTGTTAATATTACAGCTATCAGTACTCACGATATGAAGGATGGTAGAACAATCGTTGAACTCACTGTTAATGTTAGCGGTATTGACCATCTTAAAAACCTAATTTCACGTATTGAAAAGGTTGACGGAGTATTATCAGTTGAAAGATAAGGAATAGTTTATGAAAGCAGTAATTCAGAGAGTATCACGTGCGTCAGTTACAGTTGACGGTGAGCTTGTTTCAAAGATTGACAAAGGTTATTTGATTCTGTTGGGTGTAATGGATGATGATACAGAATATGATGCAGAAATTCTTGCAAAGAAAACATCAACATTGCGTGTTTTTGAAGACAATGAGGGAAAAATGAACCTTGATATTCAAAATGTTGATGGAGAGATTTTAGCAGTTTCTCAGTTTACACTTTGTGCAGATGTAAAGAAAGGCAACAGACCATCTTTTATTCGTTCAGCACACCCTGACCGTGCTAATGAGTTGTATGAATATTTCTGTAACAAGCTTTTGGAAAATGGCGTAAAGAATGTGGAAAAGGGTGTCTTTGGTGCAGATATGAAGGTTGACCTTTTGAATGATGGACCAGTGACTATCCTTTATGATTCAGAAATGTGGAGAAAGAAGTAAAAAAATTATGATTACAGTAAACAGACATTTAGCCGTTATGAATGACGGTTTTACAACAAATACTTATATTGTTACAGATGTTGAAACAGGTGCGACTGCAGTTGTTGACCCATCAATTCCAGAAGAAAGTTTAATCGAAAAACTTACAGGTAAAGATGTTCAGTATATTCTTTTTACTCACGGACATTTTGACCATCTCTGTGGTGCTAAGCTTGTTAAAGAGAATACAGGTGCAAAGGTTGTAATTCATAAAGACGATGAAATAATGCTTCATGACACAGAAAAAAATGAATTTGCAGTAAATTTTCCTGGAGTACCTTTCCCTGAGGTGGATGCCGATATCTTAACAGAAGATGGAACAGAGCTTATGCTCGGCAATACAAAAATAACTGTTATGCATACACCTGGTCACACAATGGGTGGAGTTTGCTATCTCTTTGTTGAGGATAAGGTGATGTTTTCAGGCGATACACTTTTCAGACTTTGTGCAGGCAGAACAGACCTTTATGGTGGTAATGGTCGTCAGGAATTACGTTCACTTGCTAAAATTGGTGAATTAGAGGGAAATTACAAGGTTTATCCTGGTCACGAAGAAGATACAACACTTGATTTTGAACGTCAATATAATCGATATATGAGAACTCGATTCAGAAAGAAATAATGAAATTACTTGTAATTAATCATAAATTCCATTATGAAATGGAAAAATTGGTCAGAATATTTATACCCGACGAAAAAATTCAGGTGGTATATGAAGAATGTGACGATTTCAATCTTCTCACATCCGTTACCGACGAGATTTTGGTCACTATAAATTATGATGACTTTAAAAAGACACTTACAGCCCCTTTGTGTGAAGATAATGAAATGCAAATGGGCAGGATGGTTTATTCTCTTTTTGGGGAATATACTGGTTTCTATCCTAAATGGGGTGTGCTTACTGGGGTCAGACCCTCAAAGTTGCTCATTAACACAGAAAAGGTTATGGGTAGGGAAAAGACGGAAGAATATTTTAAAAATGACTTGCTTGTAAGTGATGAAAAATATAGTCTTGCAAGAATTGTTGCGGACTGTGAAGAGAAAATCATAGCAACATCACAGCCACAGTCAATGAGCTTGTATATCTCCATTCCGTTTTGTCCTTCAAGATGTAGTTATTGTTCATTTGTTTCTCATTCAGTCGAGAATGATAAAGCAAGAAATCTTTTGCCACAGTACGTTGAACTTTTAGAGAAGGAAATTGCTGAAACAGGGAAAATTGCAAAGGAAATCGGTGTTAAACTTGAAAGTGTGTATGTGGGTGGAGGTACACCTACAACTCTTTCAGCGGTACAACTAAAAACTGTTATAGATGCTGTAAAGGATAATTTTGATTTGTCAACTTGTAGTGAATTTACTGTTGAAGCAGGTCGTCCGGATACAATAACAGAAGAAAAGTTACTTGTTCTTAAAAATAGCCCGGTTGACAGAATCAGCATTAATCCGCAGACCTTTAACAATTCTGTTTTAGAAAAAGTAGGAAGACGACATAGCGCAGAAGATACAATAAGAATATTTAATCTTGCAAGGGAAATGGGCTTTGACAATATCAATATGGACTTGATTGCAGGACTTCCAACGGATACTCTCGATGGATTTAAACATTCCCTTGATACAGCAATAGGTTTAGACCCTGAAAATATTACTGTTCACACTCTTGCAGTTAAGAGAGCATCAGGAATAGGACAGACTTCGCCCAAAATCGCAGTGGAAAATGCTACATTGGCATCACAGATGCTTGATTATGCCTATGAAAAATTAAGTGATAAATACCATCCATACTATATGTATCGTCAGTCCAAATCGGCAGGAGCACTTGAAAATGTTGGTTGGGCAAAGATAGGCACAGAATGTATTTATAATATTTTTATGATGGAAGAATGTCATACAATTCTTTCTTGTGGTGGTGGAGCAGTTACAAAACTCAAAGCACCAAACGGAAATGAAATTGAGCGAATTTTCAATTTTAAATATCCTTTTGAATACATTTCAGGATACGAAGAACTTCGTAACAGAAAGAAAAGAATAACAGAGTTTTACGATACATATTCATTATAGATGTGAGGTATTGTGAAATGGATAATGTAATGAACAAACTTGAGTATATCAATGAAAAGGTTATAAATAATCCACAGGATTTTATAAATGAGTGCGAAAACAGATACGAAAAAATCATTGATGATATTGCAGAAAAAATAGCTTTATCAAATAGCAGAGAAATTGTTATGCTTGCCGGTCCTTCCTCAGCAGGGAAAACCACAACAGCAAGAAAAATTAAGGAAAGTCTTGGACAAAAGGGAAAAAAAGCTTTCGTGTTAAGCCTTGACGATTTCTATCTTAATCGTGATGATATTCCATATCTTCCCGATGGTACTCAGGACTATGAAACTGTTTATGCTCTTGATTTGGAATGTCTTGAAAAAGACTTAAATGCTTTACTTCGTGGTGAAAAGGTGAGAACACCTGTTTTTGATTTTACCGTTGGTAAACGAAGTGAAACAGAATATAATGACATAATTCTTGGAAAAGAAGATGTTGTTATTATTGAGGGACTTCATGCTCTTAACCCTGTAATTACTGATAAAATTGAAGGTCAACTTTTAAAGATTTATATAAATGTATCATCAAGGATTTACAACAAAGATGGTGATATAGTTTTAAATAAAAGAAATCTTCGTTTTATCCGTCGTATGGTGCGTGATTATAAATTCCGTGATAGTACGGTTGAAAACACTTGTAGATTATGGAAAAATGTTACTAAGGGTGAGGATAAATATCTTTTCCCATATCGTGATAATGCTGATATTAAGGCTAATACAATTCATCTTTATGAGCCTTGTGTTTTAAAGCATCAGGCGTTAAGAATGATTAGTGAAGATGAGATTTCACAAGAGTATAAGGACAATATTTATAAAATTGTGAAAGCATTAGAAAAATTTAATGATATAGAAGAAAATATGGTGCCTGATAATTCTCTCTTGCGTGAATTTTTAGGTGAAAAATAAGAAAAAACACAAAGGTGTGATAACAAATGGCAGAAAAAACAAGGAAGAACCAAAGTTTGCTTAACGGTGCGCTGGTATTAAGTTTAGCAACCATCGTTGTAAAGATTATTGGTGTTATTTATAAGATTCCACTTTCGAATATGATAGGTACAGTAGGTAGAGGTTATTTTGACTCTGCATATAACCTTTATGTGCCTATTTATACTATCTCGATGGCAGGTCTTCCCGTTGCTATTTCCAATATGGTTTCAAAAGCTATGGCTACAGGCAGATTCCGTGATGTAAAGATGATAAGAAAGGTAGCCCAGAGATTGTTCCTTGTGGTAGGTATTCTTGGAACCTTGGCAATGCTTATTCTTGCTTATCCATATGCTCTTTCTGCAAAAAATATGGATGTGCTTCCTGCGGTATTTGTAATCACTCCTTCAATCTTTTTCTGTTGCTTAATGTCAAGCTATCGTGGATATTACAACGGACTTTCAAATATGAATCCAACAGCTATTTCACAGGTGTTTGAGGCAACAGGTAAGTTAGCTTTCGGCCTTGTTTGTGCAAAATGGGTAATCAGTTACGGACTTTCTCGTTTTGAGCAAGGATTAACTGTTTTTGGCAGAGAAGTTGCCGACAAGACTGAGGCTCTCAGTGCAATTTATCCTTATGCCGCTGCAGGTGCTGCTGCGGGTGTAACATTGGGTACAGTTGTTGGCTTAGTTTATCTTATAATCCTTCATAAGGTTAAAGGTGACAGTATTACTAAAACAGAATTAGCAAATGCTCCAAAGCCTGAGGATGCAAAGGTTGTAGCAAAGAGAATTATAAAATTTGCAATTCCAGTAGCACTCAGTTCTCTTGTTTTCAGTATCACAAACCTTATTGACTCTATCACAATTCAAAACAGACTTGAGTATATGATTGCAGGAAATCTTGATTTCATCAGAAACATTTATTCAACAGAACTTGTTGGAATTCTTGATGCAGACGTTAAAAATTTCCTTTATGGTTCATATTCTCTTTCACTTGATTTTAGAAACCTTATTCCATCCCTTACAATGACATTGGGTATCAGCGCTATTCCAACGCTTTCTGCTGCATGGGCAGTTAAAAATAAGGAAAAAATCAAGATTTCAATTGAATCCGTTCTTCGTGTAACAATGCTTGTTGCAATGCCTTGTGGAATTGGAATGGGTGTACTTGCTCAACCAATTCTTGCGATGTTTTATGGTAGTGGTGAGTCTGCAAGTGGTGTTTCTATTGCAGCACCAGTTCTTACAGCATATGGTTTCACAATTTTCCTTATGGCACTTTCACAACCAATGACAAATATGCTTCAAGCACTTGATAAAACAAAAGTGCCACTTATTTCACTTTCAGTGGGTGCAATTGTAAAACTTATTTCTAACTTCATCTTCGTTTCAATTCCAAGCCTTAATGTTAACGGTGCAGTTATAGGTACAATTCTTTGTTATGTTGTTATCGTAGGTATCAATTTATTCTCACTCATTAACACAACAAAGATTAAACTTAATGTAATTTCAGTATTTGCGAAACCAATATTCAGCGGCATTCTTTGTGGTATAGCAGCTTACACATCATATGGTTTGTGTAACCGATTCATCCCTGACTTCTCACTTAAAGGTATAATGGCCCTTGGTGTTGGAATTGGCTTTGGTGGACTTGTGTATGTTATTTCAATGCTTTTGATTAAAGGTATATCAAAAGATGATGTTGTTATGCTTCCAAAGGGAGAAAAAATTGCAAAAATACTTGCAAAATATGGATTTATAGAGTAAAATAGACGAAGGTGATATGAATGGTTGCTAATTTTGAATTTAAAGACCACTATGATGTTAGTGACTTAATTGACATTGTTGAAATTCTTCGTTCACCTGATGGTTGCCCTTGGGATAGGGAACAGGACCATAAGTCAATCCGTCGTGATTTCCTTGAAGAAACTTATGAAGTTATTGAGGCAATCAATAAGGACGATAAGGACTTGCTTTTAGAAGAACTCGGTGATGTTCTTTTGCAGGTTGTTTTCCATACTCAGATTGAGCGTGAAAAAGGCACATTTCAGTTGTCAGATGTTGCAGACGGTGTTTGCAAAAAGATGATTGAGCGTCATCCTCACGTTTTTGGTGAGATTAATGTGGAAACAAGTGAGCAGGTTCTTGAAAATTGGGATGTTATAAAAAAGCGTACCAAACAACAAAAGACTCAGACAGAGTCAATGCTCTCAATTCCACGAGAATTTCCGGCCCTAATGCGTGCTGATAAAGTTCAAAAGAAAGCATCAAAAGTTGGCTTTGATTGGGATAATGTCGATGGTGCATTCCAAAAAGTCAGTGAAGAGCTTAACGAACTTAAAGAAGCATATCTGAAGGGTGACAATGAAAATATCCATGAAGAGTTAGGTGACTTACTTTTCTCTGTTGTTAATGTTTCTCGCTTTGTTAAGGTTGATAGTGAAGAAGCACTTACAAATTCAACGGACAAGTTCATTAACCGATTTTCAAAGGTTGAGAAAATGGCAAGTGAGCAAGGAATGGATATGAAAAATACAGACTTGGCTACGTTGGACAAGCTGTGGGATATGGCTAAAAAGGACGAAGGTTCTTTTTAAAATAAAAGAGAAAATTTTATTTGGAGGAAATACACATGAACAAAACAGAACTCGTAGCAGCAGTAGCAGCTAAAGCAGGCATTTCAAAGAAAGACGCTGACGCAGCAGTAGCAGCAGTTTTTGCATCAGTTACAGACGCACTTGCAAATGGTGACAAAGTTCAGCTTATCGGCTTTGGTACATTTGAAGTTCGTGAGCGTTCAGAAAAGACAGCTCGTAACCCAAGAACAGGCGAAACAATGACAGTTCCTGCAACAAAAGTTCCAGCTTTCAAAGCAGGTGCAGCTCTCAAAGCAGCAGTTAAATAATTAAACTTTTGCAAAAATCAGGGTCGCCATAAGCGACCCTTGTTTTTTTATCAATTGTGATTAAAGGAAATATTATGAGATTAGACAAATTTTTAAAAGTATCAAGAATAATCAAGCGTCGTACAGTTGCAAACGAAGTTTGTGACGCAGGTCATGTAAGTGTCAGTGGCAGAGTTGTAAAAGCATCTTATGATGTTAAAGAAGGCGATGTTTTGGAAATTCAATTTGGTGAAAAAATTACCAAATATAAAGTCCTTACAGTAACAGAATATGCTACAAAGCAAACTGCAGGGGATATGTATGAAGTTATAAAATAAGGACGGACAACAAAATGGTTTATAATCGTTTGTATTACATTATCGCTGCAATTGTTTGCTTTTTTACATCTCTTTTTGGTGGCCCTAAAGATGCAACTCAAATTGATGCAAAACAGTATGAGATTTACGAAGGGGGAAGTTGTCAGTTGGAAAACGGAAGAATTGCGATTCATGACCCATCAATTATGGAACTTCCCAATGGTGAATACTATATTTTTGGTACACACTGTACTGCAGCAAAAAGTACAGATTTAATTAATTGGACAAGCGTTGCATCTGGCACAGGGGATTTAAATCGAATGTTAGTCCCTGAGGGCAAAATATTAAGAGAGGTTTTGGCAGAGCCATTGAGTTGGACGGATGCTTATCAGGTTGTTAACAATTATCCTGAAAATGAATGGCAGACTAATGTCTGGGCAGCAGATGTGATTTATAATCCTCAAATGGATAAATATTGCTATTATGCAAGCTGTTCTGTGTGGGGGACACCTGCATCTGTAATATGGATGGCAACAAGTGATAACATTGAAGGCCCTTACGAATACGAAGATGCTATTGTTTATTCGGGATTTAATAATAGAACAGTGAAAAATGAATATATCCGTGAAAATTCATTACATTTTTCATTTACCAATATTGATAATCTCTTGAAGAATGGCACATTCAAGAGAGAAGATGTGGTTAACGCTCCTTGGTTTAATTTAGAAGGTAATTATGACCACACAGTTTATCCTAATTGTATTGACCCAGCACTTTTCTATGACGAAGACGGAAATCTCTGGATGACTTATGGCTCATATTTTGGTGGTACATATATTATGCCAATGGACGAGAAAACAGGTATGCCGGACTATAAATATATGAAGAGTCATGATGGTTATGATATGTATTTCGGTAAAAAACTGTTCAATCCTAATCACTATAACGATTTGTCAGGTGAAGGCCCATATATTATCTACGATAAAGTAACAGATTACTACTATATGTTTGTAACATATAAGGGGTTAAATGCTCTGGGTGGATATAATGTCCGTCAATTCCGTAGTAAAACTCCTGATGGACTTTATTACGATTTAATTGGAAACACAGCACTCGACTGGGCAGATTCAGGTATAAAAATGTTTGGAAATTATCAGTTAAGTTCAAATGATGTTGCCTATCTCTCAGGCGGACATTGTTCTGCGATGACAACATCCGATGGGAAGATTCTTCTTGCATATCACACTCGATTTAACGTGGGTCACGATGGGTATGAAACAAGAGTTCGTGAACTTGTAAGAACACAGAATGGATGGCTTACTGCATTACCTTTTGAATATCTTGGTGATACAGTTACAGATTTGGCGTTTACAAAGGACAATGTCAGTGGTGAATATGAATTTATCGCTCATGGTAATATCAGTAACACCTGTGAAAACTGGGCAGATGTTGATAACATTATTGCACCTACACAAAAAATCACCTTAAACAAGGACGGAACAATTTCAAACCTTAAGGTTTATGAAAGTGTAAGAAACAACACAAAGGCTTCATATAAAAATGTTCAAGGCACTTGGGAACTGGTCGATGGTACACCTTATATTATGATGACTATTGATGGTGTTGAGTATAAAGGTGTTTTAGATATTCAAAAGGATGAAAGCAAAGCCCATAAGGAAAGAATTGTGTTTTCATTAGTGGGAAATAACAATGAAACCCTTTGGGGTGTAAAACAATAAAAGAAAAGGGATGCCGAAGCATCCCTTGATTTTTTTTGTTATTTTGTCCCTGTTGAGCCAAATCCACCTGCACCACGGTCGGTTTCGTCGAGGCTTTCTACTTCAACTAATTCAGGAAGTGCAACAGGCTGAATTACCATTTGTGCAATTCGCTCAAATGGTTGGATTGTATATTCAGGGTCAGTTTGCTTTATAATTCCTACGCAAATCTCACCACGATAGTCGCTGTCAATAACTCCAACGGAGTTAAGAAGACCAATTCCATGCTTGATAGCAAGTCCGCTACGTGCATATACAAATGCAGCAAAATGTGGGTCATCAAGCCCTATGGCAATTCCTGTTGGGATAACAGCTTTATCACCCTTTTTAAGTGTAAGTGGTTCGTCGATACAGGCATAAAGGTCCATTCCTGCACTACCAACAGTACCTCTTGTTGGCAATTTTGCATTTTCTCTTACTTTTTTAATTTTAAGTTGTTTCATTATTCAACACCTCTATATAAAAGTCCTCGGGTAAATTCGCCTGTGGACTTTTCTTCATTTTCATAAGCCGAGATTACTCTTTCAACATCATTTTTGCTTTCGGTTGTAAAGTTGAAGAACATTATATCACATTCTGGAATTTCACCCATTCTGTCCGCCATATAAATCGGACGGGAATTTAGAATTTCGGAATATCCCATTTGACATCTTACTGGGAATTTAATTCCCATTCTGTCTGTAATATAACTTTCACGATTACACTCTGCACAATTCTTACCATTCTTAATTGGACAGTTTCGTGTAAGCATAAGTGGAATTCTGCCATAAACAGTAAGTCCAATTGGTGTGCTTGATGAAATCTTGCTGAATTTCTCAAGTGTGCATTCATTTGAAATAATAACTTTATCAATTCCAAGTGATTTTGCAACATCCATTGAGAGAGAGTTCATCACATTAAGTGATGGAGATGCAATTACTTTTTTACTGTGTTTCTTTGCGATGGCAACTGCGTCAAGAGTGTGGCAAAGACAATATTCAGCAGAAGATTTTGACAACAACTTGTCCACTTTTTCCTGATTTCCAAACATTCCGTGTGGTAATTCCACACCATAGTTATTTGTTTTTACTTTGATGTCATCTGTCCCTAATGGTACAAAAATCATATCTGCATTTATATTGCTTGGAATTTGCTCTGTATTGTCAAATCGACAATAAAATTCTCTGTAATTATCAGATGTAATATTTGTAGGAATTGGTGCAGGAAATAAAATTCTCTCTTTTTTGTTAGTTATTTTATTTTCAAGCATCTGGAGAACAGTTCTTCTCATTGAGTTAAGTGCAGAAACTGGTAATGAGTAATCTATATCTCCAATGATTTTAACATTTTCTGCATTGAATTGAGTGCCACCACATTTTGAAAGTGCATCAGTGATTCTTTCCTCGGAAATCGGACGATTTATTGGTGCTTCGCAAAGCATTTCACTTTCAGCAGACACTGAAATTCCATTACAATCTGCTGTAAGTTTTGCTTTTTCACCGATTTTACCACTGAATGTGAAATTTACATTAAATCTTGATTGTTCCTTCTCATAAATGGTCGCATATTTTGAAAGCAATTCCTTTGTGGCAGATTGAACATTCTCTTTTTCACGGTAACCAAACATTTCTCTGCCAAGTTGATTTTTATAATATCCGTCAGTAAATCCCGAACGAGAGAAAAGGTCGTGTAAATCCTTTTGCATATCAAAATTGTATTTGCCATCAATAGATTTTTTACAAGCAGTCACAACAGCACTTACATATTCAGGTCGTTTCATTCTGCCTTCAATCTTAAATGAACAAACGCCTAATTTTGCAAGTTCGGGGATATGTTCAATAAGGGATAAATCTTTAAGGCTTAAATCGTGTCCAGAGCCTTTTTGTGCTTTGAATGGTAAACGACAAGGTTGAGCACAAAGACCTCTATTACCGCTTCTGGAGCCCAATACGGCACTCATCAAGCATTGACCCGAAACACACATGCACAAAGCACCGTGAATAAATACTTCAAGGTCGATAGGGGAATGCTCACAAAGGTATTTTATTTCATCAAAACTCAATTCTCTTGGAAGAACAGCACGGTCAAAGCCCATTTCTTTTAATATGTAAAGTCCTTGGAGTGTGCCGACACTCATTTGAGTTGATGCGTGCATTTGGATATCAGGACAAACAGTTTTGATGACCTTTGCAAGTCCCAAATCCTGAACGATAATGGCATCTGCACCAAGGGTGCAAATCTTTTTTACACAATCAATAGCATCATTTATTTCTGCATCCTTAATAAGGGTGTTAAGAGTAATATGAACCTTAACACCCCTTGAATGACAATATTCTATTGCATTTTTAATTTCTTCGTCCGTTGAAAAGTTTTGTGCATTACGACGAGCATTAAAATTACCCATACCAAAATAAACTGCATCTGCACCCGAAAGCACAGCAGCCTTTAATGCTTCTTCATTTCCAACAGGAGCAAGTATTTCAATATTATTCATTGTTATTTGCCTTTGCAAAAAGATTTATCTGGTCGTTCTTGAATTTTGCTTCTGTCTTTATTCTTTCAAGCTCACGCTTATAGTAATCTCTTTCAGCTTTTGCTTTTGAAGAATCTTCAAGATAAGCACTAACTTGAGCTTTTAAAGAGTCAAGTTCCTGTTTACTTTTATAAAGCTCATCAGATTTTTCAAGGGCAACAAGCACAGCAGCCTGAGTCATAGAAATAAATGAGCCACCCTTTAAGATTTCAGCCAATCTCTCGTCGATTTCTCTTGCTAATTCCTCTGTGTATTCAGGAGATTCATCAGTGTTTATAAAATAAGTTACTCCACGAATTTCAAGTTTTACTCTGTTATTCATATTGAACACCCCGACACAATAATTGTTATCAACAATATTGTATCATATAATATTTACCATTTCAAGACGTCTATTTATGCTTGAATAACGAGTCAAAGAAATTGTTGTTGCTGGATTTTTTGCAATCTTTAGGACAATCAAAATCCACAAGAATTGTGTCGTCACCAATCACTTTAATATCATTCCAACAAATCTTAATATCCTCGCTTTTACCACCCAAAATTCTACCTCTGCCAAAAACAATAAGAGAAACAATCGTGCCACTACAAGTATCAAATTCTACATCACAAACGGCTCCCAAACGACAACCATCACGAAGATTTATTATTTCCTTTTCTCTCATATCAGTAATAAAACAATTCATAAAAGCACCCCTGTAAAGTATATTTTACAGGGGTATAATTTATGAATCAGAGCTGTATGTTACATAGAAAGTTGTGTGTTTAACTGTATCTTCCTTTGTAATATTGAAGCGTTTATCAATACATTTAGTGTTACCGTCAGTAAATGAATAAGCAAATTCGATTAGTTGTTCACCTAACTCATCAGGAGACCATTTTAATTCTCCATTTATATCTGTTTCGCCAATTTTTGGTGGCGGAGCAATTTCAATTCCACCCGGGTGCTTACCCCCATAAACTATCACTCCTTCTATGGGGTTACCGGATAAGTCCGTTACTTTGAAAATAATATATTTTTCTTTTGGAGTACAACCGATACACAGTACGAAAATAGAAATCAATAGAGTGAAAGAAATCAGTATTTTTTTCATAGCAAATATTCCTCCTAAAAACTTTGCATCATATTAAATAAAGAATCATCTATGCGTCTTCCACTATTGTACAATTCACCTCCGTTAGTGTGAATACCAATAACGTTGTTTTCATTTATGTATATTGGTGCACCACTTTGACCTGAAAAAGTGTCAATTGTATAGTAGAGTTTTTGTTCAGAGTAAAGAAGTATCCTACCAGTCATTCCCCACTGATACCACTTTTCAAAATCAATATCTTTATCGCCAGGATATCCGATTAAAGTTACTTCTTTTCCAATAGGGAAAGAGGTAACAGAATAACCAAAATAGCCACAATGTTCTCCCAAAGGCCAATCTAATTCGATTAATCCATAGTCATATTTGTCATCACCATTATTTTTCCAATTGATACTTGTAATCATGTTAGTTGCAAAAGCTGTTCCATATGGTGCGATACCATCGTAATGGCCAGGTTCTACAATAATTCGTGTTGCCCAACCATGGTCTTGGTCATATATACAATGACCAGCAGTTGCAACTCTATCTGTCGAATAAAACCAACCGGTACCATATCCAAGTGTCCCATCTTCATAAGTAATTTTCAAAAGGCAGATTCTACAGTACGGCTTAAATGAAGAAGCACCAATTATTTCTCTTTCATCTTCGCCGATAATCGAAAATGTGGAAACATTGTTACTATTAGTTATGTAGAATTCATATAGTTCGTTACAAACCTGTTCGACCAGCTCTGTATCTCCTTCGTATGACGGGGATGACTTTGTATCACATTCATCCATTATTTCTATGTAATATTCCTCATTTGTTTCAATATTGTAACAAATGTGTTCTAAGTCAAGACCAGATTCTTCAGTTAGTGCAAAACAGGGAAGATTTAATTGACAAAATATAATCATTGCCATTCCCAAACTAATAAATTTTTTCATAATTTAAACCGCCTACTAATTACAATTAATTGGTTAAGAAATTTTTCTTGTATTCCTTACATTATAGTATATCGTTTTCTTTGTAGATTTTGTTACCCTTTTTTGTTAATAAATTTTGCACATTTTAATTCTGGATTTCTCAACGTTACCTAATAACCACAAAAATAATAAACCAATTGCGCAGTTAAGTGAATAGCAATCATTAACTGCACAATTTGTTTCGCTTATTACGATTCTTTGATTTTCTTGATTGCACCTTTTTCAAGTCGGGAAACCTGTGCCTGACTTATACCAACTTCGTTGGCAACTTCCATTTGGGTTTTACCTTGAATGAAACGAAGATTTAAAATCAGTTTTTCTCTGTCACCTAAATTTTTTATTGCTTCTTTGATAGAAATCTCATTAAGCCAGTCCTCGTCACTTTCGGAGCTTCCAATCTGGTCCATTACAAAAATTGTATCACCACCGTCAGAATATACCGGCTCATAAAGTGAAATAGGTTCAACTATGGCTTCAAGGGCAAGAATCACGTCAACCGGCTCAATTTCCATTTCTTTTGCAATTTCTTCAATGGTGGCATCACGACCTAAGTCGTTTTGTATTCTCTCTTTAATCTGCATAGCGTGATATGCGGTATCCCTTAGTGAACGACTTACCCTTATTGTGTTGTAATCTCTTAAATATCGTCTTATTTCACCTATAATCATTGGAACAGCATAAGTTGAAAAACGGACGTTTTGTGAAATATCAAAATTATCAATAGCCTTAATAAGACCAATACAACCCACCTGAAACAAATCGTCAGGATTTTCACCACGGTTAGCAAATCTTTGGATAACGGAAAGCACAAGTCGAAGATTTCCCTCAATTAATTCCTGCCTTGCTTTTTTGTCATTTGTTTCTCTGATTTTTTTTAGCAACACCATTTTTTCAGACTCTTTCAAGACCTTGATTTTAGATGTATTGACGCCACAAATTTCCACTCTGTTATACTGCACTTAAATCTTCCTTTATTTAATAAATTATGTACAGAATAGGGTGGGGGATATGTAATTTTATTATTGCCAGAAGGTGGATTATATAAACAAAAAATGCCCTGTTATTTACAGAGCATTTTCATTTAATTATAACATATTAGGTATAATTTCTTGTTCTTTCACGTTATCAAAACCATAGAAATTAACTGCATTTTCCGAAAGGAATAATAACTTTTCAATGTCAGTCATTTCCTTTGACTTTAACACAAAGTCAAAACTCATTTTGTATGTGATTTCAACCATTGTACGAGGATAATCACTACCCCACATAAGCTTTTCAATACCGCAGATGTCGGCAGCTTCTTTAATTGACTTAATGGCAGTAGGGTAGGGGTAGAATTCACTGTTGAAAAGCCATGTAATACCGCCACTTTCAACAAATACATTCTTTTCCCTTGCAAGTTTAATCTGCTCTAACCAGTTTTCCCTTGTAACCATTCCAAAGTGACCGATGGCAATTCTTAAATCGGGATATTGCTTGATGAGTTCAAGAAGGGATTTTGTCTGTGCATCACCGTCTGCCAAGTCAATTGAAATAAACATATTATTCTTTAATGCTGTTTCAAAAACCTTGTAATGCCTTGTCAAATCTTGGGTGGGAAGTCGTCCGGCACAAAGCTTAATTCCATCAAAACCATCTGTTAAGAATGGCTTGCCTTCTTCATAAAGTGAACAGATTTTAATTCTGTCAGAGAATTTTTCTTTTGCAGTTAAAAGATATGCATCCTGATTTCCGTCAATTTCTTCCTGAGTAATAACGGCACCGCTGACACCTGCATAATTCATATTTGCAATAAATCTTTCAACGGTGTTCTCATCATCATTCATATATGGTGGCATCATCTGACGGATTTCTCCACCGAAATTGCTTTTTCCGTCACCAACAGGAAAAACATCTTTTCCGTTTACCTTGCCCTGTTGTTTTTTCCACAAATGGGCATGAGCGTCAATTATCATCATAGATTTTCACCCAATTAAAATTCAATAAGGAGTTTGCAAAGTGAACCATCGTTATTTTTAAGACTTTCAAATGCTTCTTGTGCATCTTCTTTCTTGTAGATGCCACTAACCATTTTCATAACATCAACTTTGCCACTTGCAACAAGGTCAATAAGTTCCTCAAAGTCTTTTGTGAATGCATTACGGCTACCAAAAATGTTAAGTTCTTTTTTAAGGATGATTGAATGTAAGAAATCAGTATTTCTCTTGCCGTTACCGATTAAGATAATGTTAGCGCCGTGACTTGCCTCATCAATACAAGAAAGGAATGTTTCAGGAGCACCGCAAGCCTCAACACAAACATCAAAACCATTTCCGTTTGTGAATTCAAGAGAACTTTCGTGAAGGTCCTTTTCCTTAACATTCACAATCATATCTGCACCATATTCTTTTGCAAGATTTAATCTGCTTTCAAGCATATCAGCAATCATAACACGAGCACCCATAGCCTTTGCCTTAATCATAGCAAAAAGACCGATAGGACCTGCACCCATAATAAGAAGATTGTCGCCTTCTTTAATTTCTGCTCTTGAAAGTGCATGGCAACTGATAGAAAATGGCTCAATCAATGCTAATTCCTTTGCAGAAAGACCTTTACCGTCAATAAGCCTTTCAACTGGCATTGCGATATATTCCTGAAAACTACCGTCACGCTGAACGCCCATTGTCTGGTTGTCGTAACAAGCGTTTACAATGCCACGTTTACAAGCATAGCAACCACCACAGTTGAAATATGGATTGCAAGTAATAACATCTCCTGCTTTTAAACCCTTGTCATTTTCAGGAATAGAAACGATTTCTGCACTGAATTCGTGACCTGGAATACGAGGGTATGTTGTAAAAGGCTGATTACCTGTGTAAGATGCAACGTCTGCACCACAAATACCACAGTACTTTACTTTAAGTAATGCTTCACCGTCTTTTACAACAGGAATATCTTTATCAATCAAGTTAATTACACCGGGTGTAGTAATCTGAATAGCTTTCATAATCATTTCTCCATATCAATAAATTTATCATTCCATACAACTGCAGTTTTGAGTGGCGCATTTTTTGAGTAAATCTTGTTTACATAAGCATCCATTGGGTCTGCAGTAAATTCATCCTTATCAATGAGTTCAACCAACTCGTTGAAACGACTTTCACAAAGAATCTTAATTGCCTCTTCCATATGCTTTTGTGTAAAGTTAATAGATGCAAAAATTACGTGATTTTTAAAGCCAAAAGGCATTGTATCATAAGTAACCTTTGGTCCTAATGAGAAACTATTGTAAATTCCATTACAACCTAAAACCTCAAGGTCAAATGCAATTTTGTGTTCAATTTCCGTACCTGATGTACCAACAAAAACAGTTGCAGTACCGCCAATTTTATCCATAATTGCCTTTGCAGTTTCTTCCATTGTAAAACTACCACTTGAAAGATAATCACAGTTAAGAACATCTTTTACAAATTTTGCTTTGTTGCTGTCTTCAGGACTTCTTGCAACAAAAAGAATTTTAGCATCAGGATGATTTCTTCTGATTTGGTCACCAATGAAAAGACCTGTTGTGCCAAGACCAAAAATAACTGTTCTCTCGAATGTGCTTTCAACTGCATATTCCATAGCAGTTGCCTTGTCGCATTTTCTCTTTGCCATTTCAACTCTGAAATTCTGTGCCATACCGATGTCACACATTCTCTCATGCTGGAAAACAGCACAAGCATATGGGTCGGAGAAAACTAATTTTTTAGCAAGGGAAAGTGGGAGTTTCTCGTATGAATTATGTTCTTCAGGTAATGTGAGAAGCATATCAGGGTTAAAATATCCCTTGTCGCAGAAAATTCCGTCTGCACCGTCGCAACCATATTCAAAATATGTTTCGTCTTCCGTATATCTTGTAGGGTCAAAGCTATCACCACCACGGATTAAAACGATTGCAAAACGATTTTGAGATGGTACCCAAACAACACCTTCGTGACCGTTAATAAGTCTCTTTTCACCTTGTGGGAATTTGTGTGAAAGGTTGTTTTGTTGACCCATTCTCATAAGTTCCATATCTGTACCACAGAAACCACAAAAAACAGGACAAGCTTCAATACCCGTTTTCAGTTCTTCGTTTCTTAATCTTTGTCTTGGAGGGTTGATTAAGTTAATCTCGCCATAGCAAAGTGGCTTTGTTTCACTATTCTGAAAATATGTAGCATAAGTTTTCATATAATCACTCATTTCAATTTTGTTTCCATCAAATATTTTATCACAAACTATATATATTTCAATACGAAAAAAGAAACTCCTGCAAAAAACAGGAGTTTTAAAGCCATTATTCAACTGTAACAGATTTTGCAAGGTTTCTTGGTTTATCAACGTCAAGCCCTTTTTCAACAGTTGTGTGATATGCAAGTAACTGCAACGGAATTACAGTAAGAGATGGCATAAAATGTTTTGATGAAGATTGAATATAAATAACTTCGTTTGCAACATCTTCAATTCCCATTGTTCCTTCTTTTACAACCGCAATTACATATGCTCCACGAGCGTGAACTTCCTTTATATTTGAAACCATCTTTCCGTAAAGTTTATCATCAGTAGCAATAGCCACAACAACTGTACCATTCTCAACAAGAGATATTGTTCCGTGCTTTAATTCACCAGCACCATAACCCTCACAGTGGATATATGAGATTTCCTTTAATTTAAGTGCACCTTCAAGACAGAGTGGGTAGTCAATTCCACGACCGATGAAGAATATATGCTCTTTTGTTGAAATATGCATGGAAAGTTTTTTTGTAATCTTGTCGCAGTCAAGTGCATTTTCAATTTTTTTGGGAAGTTCAAGAATTTCATCAGTAAAATTTTTAAGTTGGTTGTCGTTCATGTGTCCTTTTTTATGAGCCATATATGCAGAAAGAATATAAGCAACACTCAACTGTGCTGAGAATGCCTTTGTTGTAGCAACTGCAATTTCAGCACCTGCATTTGTATATATAACGCCATCACTTTCTCTTGCAATAGTACTGAAGGGTACATTGACAATGGATAATGTGAATGCACCCCTTGATTTTGCTTCACGTAATGATGCAAGAGTATCTGCGGTTTCACCTGATTGGCTTATGAAAATGCATAGGTCATCCTCATTTACAATTGGATTTCTATATCGAAATTCACTTGCTATATCAACCATAACAGGCACTCTTACCATATCTTCAATAATATATTTTGCAGTAACACCCACATGATAAGCACTACCACAGGCAACAATGTATATTCTTTTAAGTTCTTTTATAAAATTTTCAGGGAATTCGAATGGGAGTTGAATTTTATCGTCTTTGATAAGGGGAGAAACAGTATCTCTTACTGCCTTTGGTTGCTCATGGATTTCCTTTGCCATAAAGTAATCGTAGCCACCTTTTTCAGCAGAATCAATATCTAAATTTATGGTTTGGAATTTTACTTTTCTCTCATTTGCATTCTTGTCAAAAACTTTAACTTCATTTTTTGTGATTTCAACAAATTCACCGTCGTTTACAATATAACAATTCCTTGTATATGGTAAAATCGCAGGAATGTCTGAGGCAAGATAGTTTTCTCCGTCACCCTTACCCACAATTAAAGGACTATCTTTTTTCATAGCATATACTTTATCATCATAGCCTTTTACAATCATAGCAACTGCATAAGACCCTTCTAATTTTTCAGCGGTCTTGATAAGTGTTTCTAATGCATCACCATTAAAAAGGCTGTCATAAACTTGGGCAATAACCTCTGTGTCCGTCTGTGACTTGAACTCATAGCCTTTATCCAATAATTCGTTTTTAAGTTCAATATAATTTTCAATAATTCCATTGTGGACAAGGGTTACAATATCATTCATTGATTTGTGAGGGTGAGCGTTTATTTGGTCGGGTACACCATGAGTTGCCCAACGTGTGTGGCCGATACCCATAGTGCCTTTTGGTTTAATTTCATCAACACAACTCACCAAATTATCAATTCTACCTTTTTCTTTTATAACTGTAACAGTATCATTTTTCACGGCAATACCTGCCGAGTCATAGCCACGATATTCAAGACGATGTAAACCCTCAATAAGAATTGGGGTAGCTTGTTTTTCACCTACATAGCCAACTATTCCACACATAAATATTTCTCCTTAAGTATTATTTATTATTTTATGCCAACAATAATTTAAAAAGGGGGAAGTCAAATGGAAACATCCTATTTTAAACTTAATGCTAAAAAAAGAATGATGAAAAATTATTTTAAATGCTTCATAGTTTCAGTTTTTCCTTTTATGACGATTGTATTACTCGTCATTTTAAATTATTTTTTGGTGCGATTATTAAAGAATATAACTTTTAGTACTTTTCTTCTGCCTTATGCTATGTATATAAGTGTTTCATTATTAGGGTTAAGTTTTATTCTGTCATTATTCGTATGGAAAAGTGTTCAATTTCTTACTGACAGTTATTTTTTATTAAAGGCATTAAATAAAAATACTACATTTATAAAAACAATAAAATGTGTTTCTTTTCGACAATGTTTTACATTTCTCACAGTGTCAATAATCCGTTTTTTATTGTCCATAAGTTGGTTTGTAGTTTATTTATCACCTTGCATCATAATATCAGGACTTTTGATTTATAGTTATAGAATTGAAAACAACGGATTCAACATAAATTTAACACTATTTGTTTCTGCAATTATGCTTTTTTTAATAGGACTCTCTTTTTTATATATTACGCTGAAAAGATATACAATGTGCTCATCAGTAATATTAACTGATGAGGAGAAAAACCCATTAAAGGTAGTGGTGAAAAGTATTGAGCTCATGGAAAATCATTCTGTTAAATATGCTTTTTATTGTCTGTCTTTTATAGGCTGGTTATTACTGTGTTTACTGATAATTCCATTGATATATGTTGTGCCATATTTTAAAATGAGCAAATCTTATTTTTACAATTCTCTTGGATTATCTAAGGTTATAAAGCAAGAAGAGAAAAAGCCAATTGTATTTTATTTTCCTAAAAGAGCCCCAAATTAGCAAAAAAAATTGGTGATTAGAAAAATCTAATCACCAACAATAAATCTTATTTGATTATTAAAGGATTTCACCCATTGTGCCAGGTGCACAGAGAGCAGCATTTGATTCGTCTGTATCAATGTGCATTGCAAGTGCAAAGTTAGGATGAACTCTAACTACAACATCACCGAATGTAAGTGTTCTGTCTGCTGATGCAACCTTAACTTCAACTACTTGTTTATCAACAAGACCATATTTTTCAGCATCGTCTGGAGTCATATGGATATGACGCTTTGCAACGATAACACCGTTTTCGATTTCGATTTCGCCTTTAGGTCCAACGATTTTACAACCTGGTGTACCTGCGATGTCACCTGATTCTCTAACAACTGCCTGAACACCGATTGAACGAGCATCAGAAGCAGAAATTTCAACCTGAGTAGCAGGTCTTACAGGACCAAGGATTGAAACACCTGGGAACTGACCTTTAGGGCCAATAACTGCGATTCTTTCTTCACAAGCATACTGACCTGGCTGTGAAAGGTCCTTTTTCTTTGTGAGTTCATAGCCTTCACCGAAAAGAATTTCAAGATGTTCTTTTGAAATGTGTGCGTGTCTTGCACTTGTTTCAACTAAAACTGTTTTTGCCATATATCATTCTTCTTTCATTAAAAATTTCATTTTTTGATATCTATATAATAGACCTTTTTTGGCATTTTGTAAAGTGTATTAGAGCAATTCTTTAAAGGATTTTATGTAATAATCAGCAACTGTTCTGATTTCTTCTTCATCTTTTGCAGAACTTTTATCGTAAACACCACAAACTGTAAAATTCCCTTTTTTAGCACCACGGACACCTTCAATAATGTCTTCAAAAACAACACAATCCTGTGCAGTAAGTCCCATTCTTTCAGCCGCAAGAATATAAATGTCAGGCTCGGTTTTACCAATGTTGATTTCACTTACATAGGCAAAGGTTTCAAAGAAATCAAAAATTTTGTGTTTCTTCAGCACTCCTTCACAAACCTGTTTTTCACTCGCAGTTGCAAAAGCCATTTTGATTCCGTTGTCGTGTAACATTTTAAGATAATCAAAAACGCCTTCTTTTAAGTCAACATCATTCAAATATCCTTGAGTACAAAGGTCAAGCCATTCTTCAACGATTTCTTCAACACTTTCTTGAATATTATATTTTTCTTTTGTGTAAACTGCGGCAGCACCTAAATGCATATTTTTAATGATTTCAATATATTCAGGTGTTACTTTTAGGTTTCTTCTTCTGAAAAATTCTTCGTCCACATCATGCCAAATATGCATGGAATCAAGTAGTGTGCCATCAAGGTCAAAAACAGCACCTTTAAAATTTCTAATGTCCATATTATTCACCAAATACATATTTTTTAATCGCTTTTGCTACACCAGCATTATCGTTAGTATCCGTTGTGAATTTTGCTGTGCTTTTTGCATAATCACTACCATTTGCCATAGCAAATGAGTAGTCGGCAAAGGATAGCATTGAGCAGTCGTTTTCACCGTCACCAAAACACATAACATTTGAGCCATCAATGTTAAGAGCATCGCAAAGTCCCTTAACGGCAAAGCCTTTTGTAGCATTTGTATCAGTCATTTCAAGGTTTCCGTTTGCACCTCTTATAATGGGGAAGGAGGATGCAAAAGCAACAGTACAAGTTTTATTTATTTTTTCTTCCAACTCAATTCTTTCTTCACCGGTAAGGGAAAGAATATTGAGTTTTTCAATACCTTGTCCATCTATAAAAGACTGTAAATCAGAAATAGGTTTAATAAAATCCTTAAGTAATGCGTGAATATGTGGTGGTACATGCTGTGCATCAAACATTGAGTAACTCTCATTGTTCATATAACATTTTCCGTTAAAATAAATCTCATAAATAAGGTTGTAGTCTTTAAGTACATTGAAAATTTTAACAGATTGATGGTTGTTTATAAGGGTTGAACAAACAGTTTCACCTGTTTTCATATCGTAGGTAACAGCACCATTTGATGTAATAAGATAATCTAAGAATGGCAACTGCTCAACAATATAGTCAGTTAAAATTTTAGTTCTTCCACTTGCAATAGCAACCTTTATGCCCATTTCATGTGCATTTTTAAAAGCATCAATATTTTCTTGTGGAATTGTAACGTGATTACTATTTAAAAATGTTCCGTCAAGGTCTGTAACAATAAGTTTAATGCTCATTTTTAACTCCTAAATGCAGTAGATGTTAGTGTCCCAAAAAGAAATATGGGGATGATGACGAAGATATATTTTGTAATCGGGATTGATTCCTTTGACTTTATTTATCAAATCAAAAATATCTTCGCTTCTGTGATAAACTGCCATACATAATTTTGGTTTATCTTGTTGCAAAGTACTTTTTGCACCTTTAAGCATTTCTTTTTCAGCACCCTCAACGTCAATGTTGAGATATGTGAATTTGCCATATTGTTCTGTCAGAAAATCAACAGAAACCGCAGGAATTTCAATACCTTCACTAATTGCAGAGCCGCCTCTGCCTTTATTATCATCAAAATTTAAAGTACAGTTTTTACTCCATATTGCGTTGTTAAGTAAAAGACAGTTTTCAAGGTTTTCACAGTTAGTTTGCAGTTTTTTAAATGTTCTTTTATCAGGCTCAAGAGCCACGATTTTTTCATAACATTTTGTGCAGTGTAAAAACTCTTGAACAGTATCTCCACGATATGCACCAAGGTCAAGAAAACTCTCATTTTCACCTAAATTCAGCATTTCAAAGGCTTCGTCTTTATTGCTTTCACAGTCAAAACAAAGGTCTAAATCTCCGATAATTTGGAAATTTATAATATTCTCAAAAACCTTTTTTGATTGGTCATCACCAAGAGAAGAATATGCATTTTCAATTTTATCAAGATTATTTTTAAGAAATTCTTTATTGAAAATATTGTCACCAAAAACGGGGACGGATGGCATGATTA
>CALEIS010000052.1 GCA_937877675.1 uncultured Clostridia bacterium
GAAACTGGATTCTCATATATGCAACTTATGGAGAATGCAGGGGCTTACTGTGCAAAGATTATTCGTAAGACTCTTGAGAATACAGGTAAAAGAGATATTCTTGTGGTTTGTGGTAAAGGTAGAAACGGTGGCGATGGTTTTGTAATCGCAAGAAAACTTTTTGAAAACGGATACAATGTTAAAGTAATGATGGCTATGGGGTTGCCTACGGATGAACTTTCAACGGATATGTTTTCCCGTGTTCGTGCACTTGAAATACCTGTTGTGTATTATGATGGAACACCAATTACAGAAAAGCATTTTGAAACTTCACAGGTTATTATTGATTGCGTGTTTGGAATTGGATTCCATGGTGAAATAAATGATGTTTGTACATCTCTTTTCGCTCGTATAAACTCATCATCAGCAATGAAAATAAGTATTGATATTCCAAGTGGACTTTGTGGTGATAGTAGTAAAATAAACACTAATTCAGTATGTGCGAATATCACTATTGCAGTTCTTGCACTTAAACCTGTTCATGTTTTAAAACCTGCATCACAAAGATGTGGCAAGGTGCTCTTAGCTCCGATTTCTATTCCTGAAAAGTGTTTCAATAAGGTTAATTCATCTCTTTTTACAGTCAGTAAGGATGAGATAAAATCATTTCTAGTAAAGAGGGATTCAGAAGCACACAAAGGGGATTTTGGAACAGTTCTTGTTATTGGTGGTAGTTACGAAATGCCGAATGCTGTTTATTTCGCATCACAAGCAGCTGTAAATAGTGGCGCAGGACTTGTAAAGGTTCTTTTTCCTGCGGTTGCATATAACGCCATAGCACCTAAAACGTATGAGCAGATTCTTGTTCCAGTAGAAAGCAGTAAATCGGGCAGAATTTCACAGAATTCAATTAAACGAATTGAAAAAGAGTTGAAAAAATGCTCTTGTGTTTTGATAGGTTGTGGTATGGGTGTTGATGATGATACCAAGGCTGTAACACAGTATGTAATTGAAAATTCAGAAGTCCCTGTTATTTTAGATGCAGATGGAATAAACTGTATAAAAGATAATATAGATATTATAGATAACGCAAAAGCACCTGTTATCTTAACACCACACCCAAAAGAAATGTCTAGAATAACTGGACTTGAAGTAGATGAAATTCAAGAAGACAGATTGAACATAGTCAAGAGTTTTACTAGATTGCATAAATGTGTTCTGGTGCTTAAAGGTGCATCTACACTTGTGGGTAGTAATGAATTTGACGATGCATATGTTAATTTGAGTGGTAATCCTGGTATGGCGACTGGCGGAAGTGGTGATGTTTTAGCAGGTATTATTGCATCCTTTGTTGCACAAGGAGTTAACCCATTCAAGAGTGCAATAGCAGGTGTTAACATTCATGGTGTTACAGGTGACGCTGTCAGTGAAAAATATTCTATGATGGGAAATACACCGACACTTATGTTGAATGAGTTGCCAACAACTCTCAAAAATTTTGAATAAGGTATTTGCAGATGAAAAAACTTCTTTGTTTTCTTTTGTGCATTTCTCTTTTGCACGGATGTGAAAATAAAAAGGAAGTTGAAAATAAAATTCCAGATTTTTATGGTTTCAAAACAAAAATAAATACTATAATAAATGATGTCAAAATCAGTGCAGAAGTGGAATACGAATTCTTTGATAAACTGGTTTTGACATTTTATTTGCCCCAGAGCGTTTGTGGTATGAAAATTGAGTTAATAAATAGTGAATATAATGTCATATATGAAGAAATGACATTTTGTGTGCCAGAAGGTGGTTTGCCGTATAGTGCCATTTGTAATGTTATAATGGATTGTGCAGAAAATATTAAATTAGCTACGTGTGACAATAATTTATATACCTTTGTATCAAAGGGACATATGTATAATATTGAAATTGATGAAACAACAAAAGAGTTTGTAAAAGTTATAGTGGATGAAACATATACAATTGAATTTGAAGAATTTGAATATATAATGGGACATACTGAGTAGTTAAAGAATAAAATGTATTACTCCCTGTTTTTTTACCTTTAATGTTTATTTTTACAAAATCAAGGTAAAAATAATTGTGTAAGGAGTGATATTGAATGAATGTAAAAAGAGGGGACATATATTACGCCGATTTAAGTCCTGTTATAGGTTCTGAACAAGGTGGAGTCCGACCTGTACTTATAGTGCAAAACGATGTAGGCAATAAATACAGTCCAACTGTTATAGCAGCTGCAATTACAAGTCAACAGGATAAATCGAGAATGCCCACACATATAAATGTGAATGGGGATGCTTGTGGGCTCAGTAAGGATTCTGTTGTTTTGCTTGAACAGGTTAGAACGATAGATAAACAAAGGTTGAAAGAAAGAATGGGTAATCTTTCAACATCGGATATGAATAAAATAAATAAAGCACTTACAGTGAGCTTCGGTTTAATGTAATATGTAGGGGACGATGCCCACATCGTCCCGTAATTTTTTATAAATCAAATATGAAATTATTATTAAATTTACATAAAACACTTGACCTTTTGGAAAAAAGTGGCTACAATATAATTAGCACTCGAAAGGTTAGAGTGCTAAAAATTTGTATTTATTAATCTTTCAGGAGGTAATATAAAATGACTATTAAACCACTTGCAGACAGAATTGTACTTAAATCTGCTGAAATGGAAGAAACAACAAAGAGCGGTATTGTTCTTGCAGCTGCTGCTCAGGAGAAACCACAGGTTGCTGAGGTTGTAGCAGTAGGTCCTGGTGGACTTATTGACGGTCACGAAGTTGAAATGTATGTTAAGGTTGGCGATAAGGTAATTATCGGCAAATATTCAGGTACAGAAGTTAAGATGGACAACACAGAATATACTATTGTTCGTCAGTCAGAAATTCTTGCTATTGTTGAATAAGGAGGGCTTAAGTAATGGCTAAACAGATTATTTACGGTGAAGAAGCTAGAAAGGCTCTTCAGAACGGTATTGATAAGTTAAGCAATACAGTTAAAATCACACTTGGACCAAAGGGTAGAAATGTCGTTCTTGACAGAAAATATGGCGGTCCACTCATCACTAACGATGGTGTTACAATCGCAAAAGAAATCGAACTTGAAGATGCATTTGAAAATATGGGTGCACAGCTTGTTAAAGAAGTTGCAACAAAGACAAACGACGTTGCAGGTGACGGTACAACAACTGCTACACTTCTTGCACAGGCTCTTGTTCGTGAAGGTATGAAAAACGTTGCTGCAGGTGCTAACCCAATGGTTGTTAAAAAGGGTATGAAGGCTGCTGTTGATGCAGTAGTTGCAGAGGTACTTAAAAACGCAAAGCCTGTTGAATCAACAGAAGATATTGCTCGTGTTGCAACAGTTTCTGCTGCTGACGAATATGTTGGAAGCCTTATTGCTGATGCTATGGCAAAGGTAACTGCTGACGGTGTTATCACAATCGAAGAATCAAAGACAAGCGAAACATATAG
>CALEIS010000053.1 GCA_937877675.1 uncultured Clostridia bacterium
TACATGTTGCGTCAACTGCTGGGATTGTTTCTTCTGTATGACCTGTTGCTGGGATAACTGCGCCGCCTTCTGTAGCGTCACATCTTGAACAACCCATAACAGCTTCCTTACCGTCTGCTGTACATGTTGCTTCTACCTTAGCTGCATCAACTTCTGAGAAGTCGTGGCCAAGAGCGTCAACTGTTGTTGGAGCTGTGATGATAGCATCACAAACTGAACACTTAACGCCTGCTGTTGAACCAGGAGTTGTACATGTTGCGTCAACTGCTGGGATTGTTTCTTCTGTATGACCTGTTGCTGGGATTGCAACTGTTTCTGTCTTAACTACTTCGCCACAATCTACACAAGTAGTTGTAACTGTCTTTGAGCCAGCTGCTGTACATGTAGCTGCTGTATCAACTTTTTCAGCTGTTGTTACATTACCATGTGTACATTCTGCTTCTTCTTCACCAACTGTAGCTGAAACTACAGTCTGTGAAAGGTCAAATGCTGATGTTGCAAGGGCTGCTGTTGTTGTAGCATTGCCTGGATTGCTGTATGCTCTCCATGATGTCTGAACTGGTGAGCTTGTAAGCGTACCTGATGTGATTGCTGCATTTACTGCTGTACCATCTGCTACATCTGCATTAACAATAAGTGCGAAAACAATGATTGGCTCGTCTGGATTAAAGTCTGAACCGTTGAAACCAGCTTTTGTAGTACCTGTATTTTCGTGCCAACCGCCTGTGTTTTTACCAAAGTTAAACTTAAGATACTGGTCATAAAGTGCATTTTCTTCTGCTGTGTTAGCTGCCTGTACCTTAGGTACAACAGTTGCAGCGAGCCATGCTACCTGTGTTGATGGGTCTTTATACCATGAGTTGAATACTTCACTCATTGTTGTGGTTTCTCTCAAATAATCCTGTGTGTTATCAGCCTGAGTGAAAACTGCTGAATTCAAACCGATAGCAAAACCACCTGTTGAAAGCGACAACTCGTCAGCTGCGTCAACATAAACACTAAGATATGCTGTTTCACCAGCTGAATAATACTCTTTATCGAACTCCAAGCTAAAAGCAACTTTAGCATCGCCGAGTTCAACTGCCGCTGATACAGGAACTACCATTACAGAGAGACAAAGAACGAGTGCAAGAATTATAGCACTAATTTTTTTAAACATAATAATTGTCTCCTTTTTTAGGATATTTCACCACCTGAGGGTATTAGCCCTCAGGTGATTATTCAATAATTTTCTCTAATCAATTAGAAGATTTCGTAAATAATTTCTCTTGCCATAACACCAACATCTGCCTGATATGGCATACCTTCGTATAACATACCCCAGTCAGCCATAATCATAGCATCGCCTTCACCTGGCATTGCGTCACCGTCAAGGTCACCAGCCATAAATGTTGCAAGACTATCGATACCTTCATATAACATACCATAGTCAGCTGCCATCATAGCATCACCTTCACCAACTTCACCGTCTATATCCATATCGCCGAAGTAGATGTATACATAAGATTCAACTACGTTGCCATCGTCATCAAGAACGTTAATGATTGTACCTGTTGTTTCAACACCTGCTGAATCAGGAACGATTACTTCGAGATAATCATCGCCGTATGCTGTTGTTACGAAGTCAGCAATTGCACCATCAACTGTCCAATCATTGTTCCAACCAAGTGTATCGAAACCATAAACTGTACCTGTGTATTCACCACCGATATTGTTGTTAAGGTCGATAATTGCTTCGAATGGAGCATTTTCGTTAAGAACGAGTGTGTTTGGTTCTGCTGGTTCTTCTGGTTCTGCTGCTACGAAGTTATCCATAGCTGCTACGAGAGCTGCGTTAGCTGCGTTAACCTTTGCCTGGTTAGCCTGTTTGTTTGGACGGTCATTATCAGCGTACTCAAGTGCTGAATCAGCAAAGAGATTGTATGTATTTCCGTCTTCACCTTCGTAGTAGTAACCAAGAGCCTGGATAAGAGCTGCGTATGCCTTATCAGCATCTACGCCTTCTTTAAGTGTATATGCGCCGTCTTCAGCTGCAAGAGATGCGAAGATTGCATCAGCTTTTTCGATGTTTGCAAGAAGGTCAGCTGTGCCGCCTGCTTCGATGAGAGAATCAGCCTTCTTAAGAAGCTGCTTGTAAGCAACCATGAGGTTGTACTTAACGTCGTAGATTCTTGAGTTGAATGCTGAGAACTCATCTGTGCCAGCTGCTACTGCCTTAGCTTCTTTAAGAGCATCTGCATATCTGCCCCATGAAACTGCTTCATAATCATCACCGTTGAGACCCTGAGCTTCAACGAAAGCGATTTCCTTTTCAAGGAAGTACATATGGTCGTTGCCTTCCATATTAGCACCGCTAAGGAACTGCTTGTAGAATGCAAGACGTGATGTGAAGTCATCAACGATAAGTTTTGTAGTAGTAGGCATCTTCCACTCGTCGTGAGCAGCCTGTGATGCATCGATAGCAGCCTGGTCGTTAGCCATTCTAGAAGCTGTGATACCAGCTGCAACGAATGGGTTAGCTTCAGCTGCGATAACTTCATCAAGTTCTGCTTCGCTGATGCCTGAACCCATGATATACCATTTATCCATTACTTCTGGAGCAAGGTATGAACGGTAGAGGTTTTCAGCTGCGCCCTTAACGTCGTTATAGTTGAAGTATTCATAGAAGTTGTAGTCCTGGAAGTTGATTTCTTTACCATTCATGAAGTCGTCGTCGATTTCTGCCTGGAGAGCTTCAACATATGCAGGAAGAGATGCTGCTGAGCCAGATGCCTGTGCTTCAGCAAGAGCTTTTTCATAAGCTTCTTTAGCTGCTTCGAATCTTTCGATAGCTGCTGGGATGTATGGCTGAATTGTCTTAACGTAGTCAGTTGATGCGTGATTGTTAGCTTCAGTCATCATTGGGTATGTTGCATATTTAACGATGTCTTTCCATGCTGCATTATATTCATTATATGTTGCAGAGTCAACACCCTGGTATGCATGGTAAGCATTGTTCTGGTTTTCTGTATAGATATCATAGATATCATAGTCGTTATAGTAGATAAATTCGATTTCATATGTCTTATTATCTTTACCATAAGCAACTGCGATACGACCCATGTCGTAAGTACCGTATGGGAATTCTGTATCAGCTGTTACACCAGATTTTGCCTTGTAAAGGTAACCAACTGAGTTGCCGCTATCCTTAGACAATGTTGATTTCCAACCTGCGTTTGAATCAGCAGCTCTGAAAGCAAAGTAAGTTGCTGCGTTACCTGTCAAGTCATAGTATGTTCTGTTGTTGCCGTCACAGTCGCCGCCGTCCCAGTCAGGAGCTGCGATTGTACCAAGGTCTTTACTTGGGTTAGAGAATGTAGAACCTACGTAGAAGATAGTAGCTTGGTAGTTTACAACTGTATCATAGATATCTTCTGTGAACTGGTATCTACCAAAGTCATTTGTACCTGCGTAGTCTGTATCATCGTCGCCGTCCTTACGACCGCTGATGTTAGCGTCTTCATACTGGTTAGAGAAGAGGACTGTAAGTGATGTGTACTGAGTACCACCGATTGCTTTACCATCTTTACCTACGTAGTCGTAAGCGATTGTGATAGTAGCAGCTTCTTCACCCTTATATGTACCGCCAATCTTAATGTCAACTGTTTCATAAGGAGAAACAAGACCGTTGCCGTCACTATAAGTGAATGTAAGTGTGTTTACAGTTGCGTCAGATGTAACTGAACGAATCTGAATGTCGTATGCATGGTCAGTAACTGAAGAATTTTCGTGTTTCTCAAGCATACCTGATGAGTTGTTAAGAACCTTAATGAGTGTTTCGTTAGCATCCATTGAAGGATAAACACCATTTTCTGTCCACTGGAATGCATAGTCATTACCGTCACGGAACTGTGTCCAGATAACTGGGTCTTTGATTTCCTGTGGGTCTGTCTTCCAACCAAGAAGGAAGTTAAGGAATGGAAGAAGTGTATCAACAACACCATTTGTTACACCACCAGTGTAAAGAACACTAACAAGACCCTTAACCATTTCTTTAAGGTTGTTCTGGTTTGCAAGTGAATCGAAGTCAGTGATTACTGATGGAATAAGTGCGTAGTTTCCGCCGCCTGCTTTCTTGAGGAGGCTGTTTACAATACCCTTAACGAGCTTTGCAAGCTGGTCAAGAACGTTAGTAGTTCTGAAGTAATTGTTAGCACCGTTGAACTGAATTGTGTTAATAAGGTGATCCCACTTAAGGTCAACGATACCAAGGATGAGGTCTTCGCGGAGCCAGTGTTCAAACTTTGTCTGACCTTCTGCAGGTTCAACTGTAAGAATTTCATCTACAGGAAGGATTGCACCAAGGATGTTCTGGATTTTTACGAATGGGTCCTGAGCTGTTGCAAGGTCAACAGTTGCACCTGCATCAAAGAGGTTACCCATCTTCCAGCACCATTCAACGTTAGTTGTAAGTGCCCAGTCAACGACGTAGTCAAGCATGCCTTCCCAGTGAGCATTAAGTTCAGCTGTTGTCATACCTGCTGCATATGTCTTGCCTTCTGGAGCATAACCTGAGTATGCTACGAATGCGTTCCACTGTTCTGAGCCTTCACCCATATCAGCAAATGCACGAAGGTATTCGAAACCAACGTTGATACCCATTGTAAGGATTACGTCGAACCAGTATTCGCTATCTTTACCAGTAACGAATTTCTTTGTTCCGTTTTCGAATGATGTGTAGATAAGGTTGTCGAAGTTGTATTCTGGAGCAAGATATGCTGCGAATTCACGAACAACTGCTGCAAGGATTGCACCAACCTTAGCACCTGAAGCAAGGATATCTGACTTGCCAGGAAGTGACATTGAAGGCATAATTGCATCAACAAGAGTTGCTGCGATACCAACAAGAACTGTGTCATTGTCGTCTGAGAGCATAAGCTCTACATAGCTTCTTTCGTTAGTTGCATAGTCATCACCAAAGATGTGCTGAGGAGCAAGACCAACAACTGCCTGTGCAAGAGCTTTAATATTTTTTACAAGGTTTGCGTTACCAGCTGCAAAGTTTGGACGAGTCCACTGAGCTGTGTAATCTGTTCTTGTGTCAGCTGTGCTAGCTGATGGAAGAAGAACTGTGTTAGCTACCTTTGTAAGGAAATCAGCAACGTGAAGAAGTAATCTGTCAGCATCGCCATCTGTGAGGTCATCGTTAGCTGGAATGAATTCATCCATGAAGTCACCTGTGATTTTGAAATTCCAGTTAATGATGTCAAAGTAGTTATTCTTGTTTGAAGTGTCACCAGCGAAAATCTGGTCTTCAAAACGATAGTAGTGGTTACCATTGATTACTTTGTAATCTGACCACTCCCAGAGGTATTCGCCCTGTTCCTGTGTGAAGAATGCGTCTGAAGAATCTGCAAGAGCAAGAACTGCATCGTCAGCATTTGGACCACCCTGACCAACGTATGTGAAATCAACACCTACGAATGATGCAAGAGCCTTCTTAACTGAACCGTTAAGAACAACTGGAGCCATGTTTTCGAATACTACTGGAATGAATGTGTAAAGAAGTTGACCAGCACTCATTGTTGAGAGGTCAAAGTCGTCACCGTCAATACCTTTAAGGAACTGTGAATCATCATTGTACCATTTAAGTGACCATGAATTATCGAATTCATCTGTTGCTTTCCAAACGTATGTTTCGCCGCCTTCAACTTCTGGAGACATAACGAATGTCTGAGCTTCTTTGAAGTATGTGTAAGCTGCTGGACTACCGTTAATCTTATCTGGAGTCTTAGCAAGGTCTTCAGCTTCTTTAGCATCAACAATGTGGTAAACAGTCATAACTGAACCAGGAGTTGTGCTGCTGAACTGATAATAGCATCTTGGGCTATTAGCTGTTGGTGTACCAGGAGCTGCTGAACCAGTAGCATTTGCAAGCCAATCAGTATGTTCTGATGTCATGTTACCATTAGCATCATACTTGATTGTTGTGATTGACATGTTGTCAGAGAAGAGTTTCTTAACTCTGTTGTTTACTGTTGATTCAACATTACCGTTACCCTTACCGTTTGTGTCATATGTCTTGATAAGTGAAAGTGTGTCGTCCCATCTTTCGATAAGTGGGAATACAAGACCCTTTACAAGACCAGGAAGGTCCATGATGATGTTTTCGATAGAAGACATATCACCAAGGCTAACAAGACCGAGGTCAAGACCATCTGTGAAAACTTTATCGATAAGAGTTGTGTTTGAGCTAAGGAAGCTCAAAAGTGTTGAAAGGATTGTGTACTGAGCTGTACCTGAACGGCTCATACCTGTCTGCCAGTTATCAACATTAAGAGATTCAAGAATACCAAGGTTAACGATACCCATTGCGAGTTCTGCAAGACCGTTAGTGAAAGTATTCTTAATTGTATCAAATGAGTAGCAAAGTCTGTCGATAGATGTCAAGTCAATAGTAACTGACAAACCAAGAACGTTGAAAACCTGACCCATATTGATATTTGCTGATGGAAGTAAGTTGTCAAGAGCGTCAAATACGATAGAAGTTCTTTCTTCAACAGAAAGTCTTGTAACCTGACCGTATGGTGAGTAAGCATCAAGCTTTTCAAGGTCAGCAACTGTCTTGTAATTTGTCTTAGCAGCTGAACCCATAATTGAGAGAGCTGAAAGAGCCATTACAACAGCCAAAATGACACTCAAGAGTTTTTTCATTTTGTTCATAATTATTTTTCCTCCTATTAGATTTTGCATACATATTATATACGCAAGTAAATAGTTCCCCATAACTTTTTTACATCGCCACGGGAGAGGCGATAAGAGAGCATCAATCACTCACTCTCTGACCATGCCGTGCAACTACATCCTGCATTCGGCAGAGTTCGACAAAAGCGCTCTAAATACCCGGACCGCCTTCACACCGCTTCCGCTTCAATTTGCACCAAAAGAAAGCCGGCGGAAGACTGATGATACACACCCGAGTTATTACCTTAGGATGTGTATCGTTTTTGGTGCAAGAAATGTCAGATTTAAAAAATTAGACACTTCGCCCCATTACACCATTCCTATGGTTATACCCATTATACAAAGTTTTTTCTCGAATATCAATAGGAATTTTAAAAAAATTCATAATTTTTTCACTTTTTTGCATTTTTTCTAATAAATATTTGTTCAATTTGTGCAACTATACAAATAAATTTTTTTACAAATTGCATAATAGTTGAATTCTTAAACAATACTAAACATTTCATAAGTTCTATGTTTATTAAACAACTATTCTACTAATTTTCGTCTATTATTTATGATAAAAATTTCACAAACACAATATGTAGTGATTGCCAGTTTTTGTGTGGACAAAATGTGGATTTGTTCGCAAAACACACCATAGAAAATGAAAGAACTTCGTTTTCTAATCATTTCTCCCAAATTTGAATAAAAAAACTACCTGAGGTAATCAGGTAGTTTTTAAATAATTATTTATCTGTTTTAACTAAGTCGAAGTTCTCATTTACAAAAGCACGGAAATCAAACTTCTCATCATATCCTACACCAGATTCTGAAGCATAGTGGATAGAGTACTTATCGCTCTTGTTAAGTTGGAAATAAAGTGTTTCAGCATAGTTTGCGATACTTCCGTCTTTATTATAAATGATTACCTTGTAAGATATCATTTGAATATTATCTTCTGTAAGAGATACTGTTTCTTTTGTATAAGAAATTTTGTAACCTTGCTTTTCAAACTCTGGAGTAGCCACTTTATCCTGTTCTTCTTTGAATTTTAAGTATTCATCAAGTGTTGCGTCTTCATAATCCTTTGTGAGAACTTTTGCAACTGTGATTTTACATTTACCTTCTGAGCCATCTTTTTCCATAGCGCCTGAAGTATTCATTTCCCAGCCTTTAACTGATGCTAAAGTGTAAATTGGTGTATAAAGCTTGCCGTCTGCTACAAAGTAGTTTGTGATTGGTACCCAGTATGTCTGTGGTTCACCATTTTCAAAAGTAACAACCTCACCAGCGTTATCTGTAACAATAGCCTGAACTCTGTTATTTTCATCAACAATTACGTTTCCGTCTTTATCTGTCATAACAGCATGGTCTTTACCCTGAATCTTTTCTACTCTTAACTTCTTGCTACATGCTGTGAACATTACTGCTATCATAACAATAGCAAGTGCAACTGCAATAATCTTTTTACTCATAAACTTTTCTCCTTAATTTTGTTCTTCTGTGGACTGTCCCTGTTGACAAACACTACATTTGCTTCTATCTGCACATTTATGTATCATTTTTCTGTTAGCAATAGGTACAATTCCTATCCAAGTATTACCAGGATTTAATTCCAAAGGTTTCTTTATTGCATCATATATCTTGAGCTGATGTGTTTCGCTATCAATCTTCCAGAAAATCTGTTGTCCCATACCGTCTGTGATGCTTGCACCCAACTCTTGATAAACACCTTCTTTACCAAAATTCCATTTTACCTTGCCATCTACCACTTCAGTTTCAACAAACAAGTAAACAACATTTCTATATGCTTTCTGGTTACCTTTTTCATCTGTTAGCGGCACATCATTGATGGAATTATAATAAAGCTTGTCTTCTTCATTATAAAGGAAATTATAGACTATATTTTCCGCAAATGTCAATGATAAAAACTGAGTTTTTCCCTTTTTCTCTGTTTTAGGAAGCTTCGCTCCGTCAACAGCAACACGATAGGGGGCATAATCCTTTAAGTCATGACTCATTTGGTAGCCGATAATTGATATTGCAGACTGAATATATGACTGGGATGTTGCTCTTTGATATTCTGTTGTCAAACTCTTTGAACTATCATGGAAGAAATATGTTCCGTTGTACTTCGCACCATCAATATTATCAATATCTTCACTTGTTTCGCCATCCCAATGGACATATATAGCATTCATATCCTGTGCTATATCTGCAAAACTGCTATCTGAAGGAGCTATCGGACCAACTTGATTAGGAATCTTGGTGTAATCTGCATAAACCCACATCATTCCCATCTTGTTTTCTTCAATCAGTCCTTCAATTGTCAAGTCCGGAGTCATCATACCCCATTGTGGACCTGCTTCGGGAGTATTTGCAACCATTATTGCCACTGGTCGTTTTCCTTTTGCACCTTCCGACAGATTTGCTATACCTGTAAGGGGATTAACATCTTCTGCTAATTCATATACCGGCTCTGTCGTTGTTGTTTCTGGCTTTATTTCAACATCAAAATCTTTTTCATAATCCTGTATTTCAGTTGAATTACAAGCCACAAAAGTACACAAAAGTAAGGAAATTACCAAAGCAACGCTAATTGCCTTTATCATTTTACTTTTCATACTTATATAAATCCCTCTCTTTAAGAAAAGAAATTATTTTTCAATCTTTGTCTTTCCACCCATATACATCTGTAATGGTTTTGGAATATTAATGCTTCCGTCTTCATTAAGATTGTTTTCAAGGAATGCAATCAACATTCTTGGAG
>CALEIS010000054.1 GCA_937877675.1 uncultured Clostridia bacterium
GATTAAGGTAACACTTAAAGGCGACGTTATTAAAGAATACGAAGCTGGTACTACTATTGCAGAAATTGCTAAATCTATCGGTATGGGTTTATACAAATCTGCTTGTGGTGGTAAAATCGACGGAAATTACTGTGATTTAAGAACACCTGTTAATTCAGATTGTGCTCTTGAAATCGTTACATTTGATGAAATTGAGGGTAAAAAGACTTTCTGGCATACTGCTTCTCACATTATGGCACAGGCAGTTAAAAGACTTTATCCTGATGTAAAACTTGCTATTGGTCCATCAGTTGACAACGGTTTCTATTATGACTTTGATTCAGAGGTTTCATTCACACCTGAAATTCTTGAAAAAATCGAAGCAGAGATGAAGAAAATCGTTAAAGAAGACTTAGCACTCGAAAAATTTGAACTCTCCCCTGCTGAAGCACTCGCCATGATGGAAGAAAAGGGAGAAATCTACAAGGTTGAACTTATCAAAGAACACGCTGACAAGGGTGAAGCAATTTCATTCTACAAACAGGGTGAATTCGTTGAACTTTGTGCAGGTCCTCACCTTATGTCAACAGGTGCTGTTAAAGCATTCAAGCTTACTGCTTGTACAGGTGCTTACTGGAGAGGTAACGAAAAGAACAAGATGCTCCAGAGAATTTATGCGACTGCATTCCCAAAACAAGCAGCCCTTGATGAGCATTTAGCACAGCTTGAAGAAGCAAGAAAACGTGACCACAACAAACTCGGTCGTGAACTTGAACTTTTCACAACAAACGAACTTATCGGTCAAGGTCTTCCAATTATGCTTCCAAAGGGTGCAAGAATCATTCAGTTGCTCCAGAGATTCGTTGAAGACGAAGAACAGAAGCGTGGTTGGTTGCTTACAAAGACACCATTCATGGCTAAGAGCGACCTCTATAAAGTTTCAGGTCACTGGGACCACTATCGTGATGGTATGTTTGTACTTGGTGATGCAGACCAGGCAGAAGCAAACAATGAAGAAATTTTTGCTCTCCGTCCTATGACTTGCCCATTCCAGTATCAGGCATATCTCAACAGACCTCGTTCATATCGTGACCTTCCATTGAGATATAACGAAACATCAACTCTTTTCCGTAACGAAGCATCAGGCGAAATGCATGGTCTTATCCGTGTTCGTCAGTTCACAATTTCAGAAGGTCACTTAATGTGTACTCCTGAACAGCTTGAAGACGAATTCAGAGGTTGTCTTGAACTTGCTATTTATATGCTTAAAACACTTGGTCTTTACGAAGATGTTTCATATCGTTTCTCACAGTGGGACCCTGCTGATACAGATAAATACATCGGTACACCTGAACAATGGGATGAAGCACAGGGAATTATGGGTAAAATCCTTGATAACCTTGGCATTAAATATGCTATCGGTGTTGGTGAAGCTGCTTTCTATGGCCCTAAACTCGACATTCAGATTAAAAATGTATTTGGTAAAGAAGATACACTTATCACAATTCAGGTTGACCAGCTTCTTGCAGAAAAATTCGGTATGGAATACACAGCAAAAGATGGCACAAAGAAAAATCCATACATTATTCACAGAACATCAATCGGTTGTTACGAGCGTACACTTGCTCTTCTTATCGAAAAGTATGCTGGTGCATTCCCACTTTGGCTTGCTCCTGAACAAGTAAGAATTCTCCCAATCGCTGACCGTCATCATGACCGCTCATTCGAAATTAAGGCTGAACTTGAAAAGATGGGTATGCGTGTTACTGTTGACGACAGAAGTGAAAAGACAGGTTACAAAATCCGTGAGTCAAGACTTCAGAAACTTCCATATTGGATTATTGTTGGTGACAAGGAAGTTGAAGATGGCTCAGTATCAGTAAGCAAACGTGGTCAGGGTGACATTGGTTCAATGAACTTTGATGACTTTGCAAATATGCTTAAGGAAGAAATCGAGAATAAAGTAAGATAAGGGGTAAATTATGAGAAATCCACTTACCGTAACGGTTATTACCGACACACATTATTATTCAAAGAAACTCGGCACATCCGGTGAAGCTTATGAAATCGCCAACAACAAAAGTGGCGTTTTGTTAGCTCAAGCAGCAGAAATGCTTGAGGCAGCATTTTCACAAATCGCAAAAGACGACAGAACTGACATTGTGCTTCTTTCAGGCGACACCACAAGTAACGGCGACTTTGATTCACACTACGAATTTATCGAAATGCTCCGTGGTCTTAAAGAAAAAGGCAAGAGAGTTTACGTTCTTACTGCAACTCACGACTATCAATGGGAAGGTGTTCACCACAAATATGTGGGAGATGAAAGAGTGCCTACCCCTGCTGCTAAACGTGAAGACCTTTTTGATATGTACAAGGAATTCGGTCCTGACGAGGCTATTGCAGTTCACAGACAAAGTATGTCATATATTATTCAGTTGCAGGATGGTTACAGACTTTTTGCACTTAACGACGACACAAACCTTAATGGTAAGAGTGGTTTTTCTGATGAACTTTTTGAGTGGATTAAGGAACAGATTGCCGATGCAAAGGCAAATAATCAGTTTATCGTAGCTATGACACACCACCCTCTTATTGCTCCATCACCTATGTATGAAATCATTGGTCGTGGCGATATGATGGGTGACTACGATATCCGCCGTGAGCAACTTGCTGACTTAGGCGTTCAATTTATGCTCACAGGTCATACTCATGTTCATGATATTGATAAACATGTAAGTCCAAAAGGCAACTATTTCTATGATATTTCAACTGCTTCAACAGTTGGTTACCCAGGAACTATCAGAACAGTTGTTTTTGATGCAGATAACAATGTTGTAACTACAACGACTGACCTTGTTACTGAGCCTGTTAAGTTTGATACAAAGGGTAAAGATTTGCAGACTTATCTTGCTGACCATATGGTTGGTATGATTAGAGATGTAATTAAGGCTGCCGGTGAAGATATTGATAAATTCGCAGATATGGCAACTGCAATCAGTATCAAGAAAAAAGCAAGTTACAAAATCGGTTGGATTTTAAAACCAATCTTCCGTTTCCTTAACAAACTTAAAATTGGTACTGTTGGTAATTGGACTCGAGCAGAAACAGGACTTAAAAAGGAAGATTATGCAAATATTAAAGATAAAAGTGTAGTTGACTTTATTGTTGATATCGTTCTTAATCTTTTTGGTGGCAAAAATCTTTACACACCTGACGATAATGAATACAAAATTGCAATCGGACTTATCAATATTATCGATTCAATTATAAAGGTATTACATATCCCACTTAAAAAGCTTGTGCGAGTTTCAGATACAGTTCGTGGAATCATTGAACCATTACTTTACAACGCAGGTATCCCCGCTTATGATGCGATTATTCCGATTATGCCTGTATATGAGGGTGATGAAGTAGGTCCTCAACCTGAACCACCAGTAAAACCAACAACAGTTAAGGATAGTAAGAAAGGTCTTCCAATTGTTATTATTACAATTCTCCTTGTTCTTATTTTCTGGTTCCCACTTCTCATACTCCTTCTTATTGGCTTTATCATTAACCAAATAAAATATGGTAAGTATCTTAAATAAAATACAAAGAGGCAACACAATGTGTTGTCTCTTTTTTTGATACATGTAATTATATTGATAAATTTGAATTTATCGGGGAGATTCAATCCCCCCTTCCGTCACCTACGGTGACACCTTCCCCTCGTAGGGGGAAGGCTATATTGGGCTCCACCCTTGAGGGGGAGCTGGCAAATGCGTAGCATTTGACTGAGGGGGGTAAAATATTAAACATCCCAACTAACTCCAATCTGTAGAAACATTTTGTAGTTGAACACCGTTTTTTCTGATACAAATCTCGATTTTTCATTTGTGCATACAAACGAAATTTATGTATTATTTTTTACTTTTCTCACAATAAAATTGATATTTTTACAATTTAAAAACATTTTCTCTTACAACTTCTTGATTTTTCCACAAAATAGTTATATAATTGTGTTATATATTGAGGTAATTGTACGCATTTTTAGTAAAAGTTTATAATCACAACTTGGAGGGTTTAGTTTTGAGCGGAGATTTACATTGTCACACAAGATTATCTGACGGCACATTAGGCATTGAAGATATTATTACACTTGCAAAGAAAAAAGGCGTTGAAACAATCGCTATTACAGACCATGACTGTCTTGCGGGAACTGTTCGTGGTAAAATAATCGGTGCTCGTCAAGGTGTTCAGGTTATTCCTGGCGTTGAATTGTCTGCAACTGATGAAAAAAATAATAAAAACGTACATATTTTATGCTATCTTCCTGATGCACCAGATATGCTTGAAGGTCTTTGTAAAAGAAACTCTCTCGCTCGTAAAAAGGCAAGTCACTTTATGATGCTTCAAACTGTTAAACGTTTCCCTATCACTACTGAATTCATTATGAAATGTGCGACTGGCTCAACAAACCTTTATAAGAAACATATTATGCAGGCTCTTATTGAATGTGGTTATACTGATTCTTTCAATGGTGAACTCTACAATTCTTTGTTCTCAAAAGAAAGTGAAAATAACATTCTTATTGTTCCTAAATATGAAAATGTTAAGGATGTTATCAATACAATTCACACTGCTGGTGGTATTGCGATTCTCGCCCACCCTGTAAAGAGTGGATGCCTTGATATTTTAGACGACTTCGTTGAATATGGTATTGATGGTATTGAGATTTTCCATCCAAGTGCTAACGAAGAACAACAGGCAATACTTAAAAAATATGCAACAAAGAAAAAGATTCTTGCAACAGGCGGAAGTGATTTCCACGGTTTATATAATGAATATGTAGTTTCAATCGGTGATTATACAACACCTGATGACTTATTACATTCATTACTTACATACAAATCAAAGAAAAAGAGATTAGAAAAGAAGTTGGCTAATCAAGCTGCTGCCGAATAAACTATTATTACAGATAAAACAAGGAGGTTTATTATGCTCTTTGATGATAGCGACATTAAAATCTTCAACGACGGTGGAGCAAACGAAGAAGCACCACACGAAGTTAATATTATTGCTGAAATGACAAAGCATAGAAGCAACGGAAACATTTTAAAAGCTAAACAGCTCGGTCGTCATCTTGCAGAAATTTTTGTTGACGAGCCAAGTTTGCTTTCTCAACTTGAAGGTGAAGTTGGTAAAATCCAATGTGATGATGACGATATGTACCAAATTAAGGTACTTCTCGTTTTTACTGCAGAATATTGCATAAATCGTTTTCTTCCTGCTACCCTTTTGTCTAACACAGCAGTTAACGCATTATATGATACTGTAATAAAAAAAGCTGCAGAGTTTTACGACAGACTTGATGATGCTGCAGAATATAGTTTTTATTATCTTGCAGTTAGAAAAGCCGTCAACATCTCTAAAAATATTGGTATTTCCTTTGCTATGCTCTGTGGTGAGGATAAAAACGAATATTACACAAACCTTGGTCAGCGTCTTTTTGAGGTTGCTGAGCACGAGATTGAGAAAATCGTTGAAAGTTATTCTTTCGAAAAATAAAAAAATAAAAGCAGTTGTGGGAATTAACCTACAACTGCTTATTTTTATAAATTCAATACAGATGATGCGATTGCAAAGTATATTAAAAGTGTTACAGCATCTACAATGGTGGAAATAAACGGGCTTGACATTACCGCTGGGTCAAAGCCTATTTTTTTTGCGATAACAGGCAAGATTGAGCCGACAACCTTTGCAAACACAACAGCTGCAATCATTGTAACACTTACAACGAGTGACATTTTCCAACCAATATCGTCAAATATCATCAATTTTGCAAAATTGACTACTGCAAGTGCTATACCACATACCAATGCGATAAAAAACTCTTTAAGCATAACTTTCAAAGTGTCTTTAAATTCAATTTCTCCCAAAGAAAGTCCACGGATAATTGTTGATGATGACTGATTACCACAGTTACCACAAGTACCAGTAAGCATTGGAATAAAGGCTGTTAATGCAACACAAGCCGTCAAAGCACCCTCGAAATGGCTAATTATTTTCTCTGTAAAAGTAGCTGACACCATCAAAAGCATAAGCCATGGGATACGCTTTTTAAAATTTTCAAAAACACTCATTTTAAGATATGGCTTATCAGTTGGGGTAATACCGGCCATCAATTCCATATCCTCTGTGACTTCTTCCTGCAAAACGTCGATAGCGTCATCGACTGTGATGATACCCACAAGACGATTTTCTCCGTCAACAACAGGCAAAACAACCAAGTCGTATTTTTGGAAAATATCTGCAACGATTTCCTTATCTTCATGTGTTGTTACAGAGATTACGTTATCTTCCATAATCTCACGTATTTCAGCATTTTCATCAGCAAGAAGCAAATCTTTAACTGTTACATAACCCTTTAATTTTCTTTTACTGTCGGTCACATAACAAGTATAAATTGTTTCTTTATCAACACCAGTTCTGCGAATTCTTGTGAAAGCATCAGCAACTGTCATTCCCCTTTTAAGGTCAACATACTCGATAGTCATCATACTACCTGCTGAATCCTCAGGGTATTTAAGAATTTCATTGATGCTCTTACGTGTTTCTGGGTCAGTATGTTTTAAGATACGCTTTACAAGTGTTGCTGGCATTTCCTCAATAAGGTCAACAGCATCGTCCACGTATAATTCGTCAAGAACTTCACGAAGCTCCGAGTCACTGAATGCTCGGATAAGTTGTTCCTGATATTCTGGCTCCATATTAACAAAAACCTCTGCAGCCAACTCTTTGTTGAGCAAACGATAAATAAGAGTAAGGTCACGTTCTTCGAGTTCCATGAAAAGCTCAGCAATATCCTGCTCATTCATTTCGTCAAGAATTTCTTTTAACTCTTTCCATTTTTTATTATGCAAAAGTTCAGTTAAAACTTCATAAGTTTCCATTCATTTCACTCCTTAATATAATTTAAGTTTGTGAAACTCGGCGAGTATTTTAAAATATGCAGACACTGTCCGCAATAATACTCGGGGGTTTCGCTATTGTACTTCGGTACGTGTCCACAAATTTCACTCCTTTTTAAGTTAAATAAAAAAACTGCATATTCGCCCAAACGCAAAAATGCAGTCAATTATCCCTTGCATTTCGTTCAAGCTTTAGCTTCGCAGGGCGATGAAATTACATTAAATCACACCTTGTTTTTTCGATGTGACTTGCTAACCAACTCATAGTGTCTCCACTATTTTGCGGCAGTAATCCGTATCCCTGTGGTAGCCTTACCTACCGAATAAGTTATTACTTATTTATTATCAACCTTACAGTCCATTTTGTCAATAGAAAATTTCGTAAAAACTCTTTATTTTTCGCATTTAATTGTTTGAGCAACTTGCACAATTGGTAATATTTGTTTTTATACAAATTTAACGAAAATGGTTTTAGGTGTTCATTTTTTGTTAAAATTTGTTTTTATTCGTTGAATACAACTTAAAAATATGATAAAATACACAAGTTATATACTATAATATAAGGAGTGCAAAAAATGAATTTAGCTCAAACAGTTAAATCAGGTGTTGACATGGTCAAAACCCATTGGAAAACACCACCAAAAGGCAGATATATGCCTTACAAAGAAATAGCTGCTTACTCTGGCGGTGGTATCGGTGCGTACATGATTATTACACTCGGTAACGCTTGTCTTTTGGCTATGGGTAATACTCTCATTTCATCAACACTTGGTGTTGGTCCAACTGATATGTATTTACTCTATGTTATCGCTATTCTTATCAATATTCCTTTCACTGGAATTCGTGCGACAATTATCGATAACACAAGAAATAAAGCAGGTAAATATCGTCCATACATAGTAAGAATGGCTATCCCTACTGCCGTTTTGTGTAACTTAATCGTATGGTTCCCTTATGATAAGTTAGGTCTTATCGTTGGTGAGGGTATGATATTCGGCAGAGAAAAGGATTATGTTGCTAAATGTGCCTTAATTCTTATTTTGAATATCTTACTTAACTTTATCTATTATTTCTTCTACGACGGATATGAAAACCTTATCCACGTTCTTTCTCCTAACACACAGGAAAGAGCTGACGTTGCGTCAATCAAGAGCGTTGTTTACTCATTTGCTCCAACTGTAGTAAACCTTTTCACACCTATTATTGCTCAAAACATTTTCCATACAAACACAACAGACATTCGTGTTTACAGATTCCTCTACCCTATCCTTGGCGTTTTAGGTATCCTTCTTTGTATCGTTGTTTATAAGCACACTGAAGAAAAGATTGTTCAGGCAAGAACTCACGTTGTTCAGATTAAATTCACTGATGCTCTTCGTGCAGTTGCAAAGAACAAGTACTTCTGGATTATCTCACTCGCAGGTTGGATTGGATTCCTTGAATCTGCTTACGCTAACATCCTCAACTGGCTTTACAACTATGGTGGTGCTTGTTCAGGTAACGTTTATGGTCTTGTTGTTACACTTTATGGTAATGCTTCACTTTGGGGTATGATTGCTGCTCCTTTCTGTATCAGAAAATGGGGTAAAAAATCTGTTCTTGTTGTTACAAACTTCATGAACATTGCATTCATCCTTATGATGCTCCCATTTACACAGGAAATCAACAACCTTACAATCTGGCTTGTTATGGGTTGTCTTTACCTTAACGCTTTAATGGGTTCATTTGCACACATCCTCAACCCAACTATTCAGGCTGACATCCGTGACTATCAGCAGTATCAGACTGGTGAAAGAATCGACGGTATGTTCTCTGCAGTTGCTACAATTGGTACAGTTATTACTCTTGGTACATCAGCTGTTCTCCCTGTTATCTACGAAAGAGGCGGCATTACAACTGAAATGGCTAAGAAGGTAACATCAGACCCTCAAGTTCTTAATCGTATGCTTGGTGACGGTAAAACCGTTGGTCAAATTCTTGCAGAACAAATGGAAGCTGGTCAGAACAACTATGTTAACCCTAACTCTGCGTTGTATGACTTAAGCATCTTCCTTCCTCTTATGCATGCTCTCATCATTATTGCTGCTGTTGGTGCTTTAATGAATGTTATCCCTTACTTCTGGTACGACTTTAATGAAAGAAAACAGAAGTCAGTTATCCGTGTACTTAAAGTTCGAGCACTCTTTGAAGACTATGGTAACGGTATCGTTGATGACGGTAAACTTGTTGAAGGTATCGACATCATCAGAAACGCAAGAGAAATGGCAGACAAAGAGCCAAAGACTCTTGATAAAAAATCTTACAAATCAGTTAAGGGCAAGGCTGAGAAAAAAGCTGCTAAGAAGGCATATCAGGCTGATGTTCAATTTAACGAAGAAATCGAAATTTCAAAATTTGTATGTGATGAACTTGATAAGTTCTCAACAGAACTTTACAAATATCAGTACAATGTTGCAAAAGAAATTTATGATGCAGGACTTAAAGGTCTTAAGCTCATGAAGCTTGATGAAATCCAGAAGGAACTTGCTGATGCAAAAGCAATGCCAAAAGCAACTAAGGAAGAAAAAGAAATCCGTAAGTTTGCAATTGAAAATGCTGGTAAGAAAATGTCTGCTTGCAAAGCAATTAGCAAGTACTTTGCAAACGAAGAACTTATTAAGCCTGACTTTACAGAGCTTGAAAAAATCTTTGATGTTGAAGATGCTTGTGATGAAAAGCTTAAGGCTCTCTATCTCGAATTAAGAGATGCTAGAAAAGACAGAGATGGCGCAAAAGTTAAGTCAGTCAAAGCTGACATCAAGGCTTATGAAGCTAAGAAGGCAGAAGCTAGAAAAGCTTCAAAAGCTGAAATGGATAAACATGCATACTTTGCTCGTGCTGCAAAACCTTATCTTGATGCTGAAAAGCTTGTTAACCAAGAAGAAAACTACAAGCATTATCAAGAACTTGATGCTATGTATGAAGAAGCAAAGGCTCGTTACGAAGCTAAGTTAGCAGAAGAGGAAGCTAGAATTCTTAAAGAAAAAGAAGAACAAGAAGCTTATGCAGCAGAATTGAAATCTAACAAGGGTTCAAAAGCTGCAAAGAATGATAAACAAAAAGTTGAAGATATCAGAATGCTCATCTTCTTACGTGATAGCGGTGAAATCACAGAAGAAGAATACAAAGAAAGAGTTGCTAAACTTTTTGAATAAAAGATTATAATATAAATAAGAGGTAATACGGATTATTTCCATATTACCTCTTATTTTTTGTTCTGCCTTTGATTTGAAATATTTTTATTCGTTAAAGTGTAGGATTGACTAGACAAATTGGGAGTTTGTAGGGATAAACAATTCGTAGGGGTCGGCGTCCTCGACGACC
>CALEIS010000055.1 GCA_937877675.1 uncultured Clostridia bacterium
TATGTACATATATCACTTGAAAGGTGGACAATATAGTGGCAGACGAGAAAAATCTCTTTGTTGAGCTCGAACATGAAGTGATGGAGCTCTGGGAAAAAGAGAAATATTATGACAAGCTTGTTGAGAAGAATAAGGGCAATAAAATGTTCCGTTTCCTTGACGGTCCTATTACTGCAAACAACCCAATGGGTATTCACCACGCATGGGGCAGAAGTACAAAGGATATTTTTATCCGTTATAAGTCTATGCATGGTTACGATTGCCGTCGTCAAAACGGTTTTGACTCACAGGGTCTCTGGGTTGAGGTTGAAGTTGAAAAACAGCTTGGCTTTAAAACAAAAAAGGACATTGAAAATTATGGTATGGACAAGTTTACACGTCAGTGTGTTGACCGTGTAAAGCATTTCTCAGGTATCATTACTGAACAGTCAAAGAGACTTGGTCAGTGGATGGATTGGGATAACTCATACTACACAAATACAGACCTTAACATTCAGGGTATCTGGCATTTCTTAAAGGAATGTGATAATCACGGTTGGATTCAGCGTGAATATAAGCCAATGCCTTGGTGTCCTCGTTGTGGTACATCACTTTCTGAACATGAAATGACAGGTTCATATAAGATGATGACTCATAATTCAGTTTTCTTCAAACTTCCTATTGAAGAAATCGATTCAAAAATTCTTGTTTGGACAACTACTCCTTGGACATTGTCTTCAAACGTTGCACTTGCAGTTAACCCTGACATTGACTATGTTGAAGTTAAAATCAAGAGTGATGACCAGACATTGATTCTTGCTAAAAACGCTATTAAGTATCTTGGTGATGATAAACTTGAAGTTGTTCGTGCACTTAAGGGTGAAGAACTTGTAGGGTATCACTATGAAACATGTTTTGCAGACATTCCTGCACAGCAGGGCTTTGAACACAAAATAGTTGCATGGGAAGATGTTGCTGCTGACGAAGGTACAGGCGTTGTTCATATTGCTCCTGGTTGCGGTATCGAAGACTTTGAGCTTGGTGAAAGACTTGGTCTTCCAAAGGTTATGCCTATTGATGACACAGGTATTTATCTTGATGGCTTCGGTTTCATGACAGGTAAAGATAGCCACACAATCGCTGACGAAGTTTTTGCAAAACTTGACGAGCAGAACAAACTTTACAAAGTTGAACCACACGAACATAGCTATCCGGTATGCTGGAGATGTAAGAGTGAAATCGTTTTCCGTCTTGTTCCTGCTTGGTATATCAAGACAAGCGAAATCAAACCTAAACTTATTGAATGTGCAAATTCAGTTAAATGGGAACCTGCTTCAAACGGTAAGAGAATGAATGACTGGCTCACAAATATGGGTGACTGGAACATCTCTCGTAAGCGTTACTACGGTATGCCACTTCCTTTCTATCCATGTGACTGTGGTCATATCACAGTTGTTGGTTCAAAGGCTGAACTTCGTGAAAATGCTGTTGACCCTGCACAGGTTGATGCTCTTCCTGAACTTCACAGACCATGGGTTGACGAAGTTAAAATTAAATGTCCACATTGTGGAAAAGAAGTATCTCGTATTTCTGATATCGGTGACGTTTGGCTTGATGCTGGTATCGTTCCATTCTCAACACTTGGTTACTTTACAGACCGTGAAGCATGGGAAAAGAATTTCCCTGCAGAATGGGTTACAGAAATGCACGAGCAGGTTAGACTTTGGTTCTACTCAATGCTCTTCATGAGTACTGTTCTCGTTGGCAAAGCACCATACGAAAGAGTTGTTACTAACGGTATGGTTGTTGCTGAAGATGGTTCTAAGTTCTCAAAAACTGGCTTTATGATTAAGTTTGACGAGGCTGCTGAGAAAATCGGTGCTGATACTGTTCGTTATCTCTATGCTAGTGCTCCAACTAATAATGACGTTCGTTTCGGTTACAATCTTGGTGATGAAGCAAGAAGAAAGATGCTTGGTTTCTGGAATATTTATACATTCTTTGAAACATATGCACAGCTTGATAAACCAAACTTTGCAGAATATAAAGTTGATTTCTCAAAATTAACTCCAATTGATAAATGGCTCGTTGTTAGAACAAACGAATATATTAGCAAAGCAACTGCAGCTATGGATGATTATAAATCTGCTGCACTTATCAAAGAATTTGAATTGTTTGTTGATGATATTTCTAACTGGTATATCAGAACAAACCGTCGTCGTTTCTGGAAAACAGAAGACCAACAGGATAAGATGGTTGCTTACTGGACACTCTTTAACGCTCTTAAAGTTTGTGTTCAGACAGTAGCTCCAATTATGCCATTTATGACAGAATATATCTGGCAGAAACTTATTAAGGTATGTGATTCAACAGTTGCTGAGTCAGTACATCTTAGTGATTGGCCTTCAGTTCTTGAAGATGTTGAAGATGACGGTGTTATCGAACAGACTGCTCTTGTTCGTGAAGTAATTGCTACTGCTATGAGACTTCGTAACGAACAGCAGATTAAAGTTCGTCAGCCACTTTCAAAAATCTTTATTTGCTGTGATGCAGATATGGCTGATAAAATCAAGACTTTTGAGAAGAATATTCTTGATGAACTTAACATCAAAACAGTTGAATACATTGAAGATATAAATGTTCTTGAAGACCAGTTCCTTACTGTAAACTTCAAGGTTGCAGGTGCAGTTCTCAAGCAGAACGTAAATAAGATGAAGCAGACACTCGAAGGACTTTCTGCTGATGAAATGAAAGCACTTACAGCTGCAGTTGTAGCAGGTGGAGAAGTTTCTGTTCCAGGTTGGGACGAAAAGTTCGATTCATCAATCTTTGCAGTTCAGTCAAAGACAAAAGCAGGTGTTGTATCTGCTACATTTGCTGAAAATAGCGTTGTTGCTCTTGATATTGTTCTTACTGATGAACTTCTTAAAGAAGGCGTTGTTCGTGATATTATCCGTCAGTGCCAAGTTGCTCGTAAGGATGCAGGTTATCAGGTTGAACAGAGAATCAATGTTGCAATCAATGTTGATGATGAGTTTGTTGTTAATGCACTTAATGAAAAGATTTCTTATATTGCAGGTGAACTCCTTGCTAATACTGTTCTTATTAACGAAAATATGACAGCAGACTACACAAGCGAATTCAGTGTAAATGATAAGAAGATTTCTGTTTCAGTTGTTAAAGGAGAATAAAAGATGTTTCAGGTAACAAAAGATATGAATATCGGCGAAATTCTTGATAATGCAAGAGAAACTGTTCCATTCTTTTTAAGTCTTGGAATGCATTGTCTTGGCTGTCCATCAGCAAGAGGCGAAACAGTTGAACAGGCTTGTATGGTTCACGGTGTTGACGCTGACGAGTTTGTTGCAGGTATCAACGAGTTTCTTAAAGAAAACGCAAACAAATAATTAAATTGTCCCCCTATGTTTAGTAGGGGGATTTTGTTCAAAAGAGGTGAATCCTATGAAGCTAGATAGTCGTCTTATGGCTATTGCCAATTTAGTAAGAAAGAATAAGGTTTTTGCAGATATTGGTACAGACCATGCCTATCTTCCCGTTTATCTTGTTGAAAATGGAATAATTCAAAAAGCTATTGCAGCCGATTTGAGAGTCGGACCGCTTGAAAATGCAAAGGATGCTGTTGTTTCATATGGTTTTACCGACCAAATCGAACTTCGTTTGTCCGATGGACTTGATAATTTTAAAGAAAACGAAGTAGAAGAAATTGCTGTTGCAGGTATGGGTGGACTTTTGATTTCACAGTTCATAGAGCGTACACATTGGCTTAAAAATGAAAATATACACTTAATTCTTCAACCTATGACACATGTTGAAGAATTGCGAAAAGTTCTCTTTGATAATGGTTTTATTATTGATAAGGAAGTCGTTTCAGAAGATGGTGATAAATTATACATAATTTTAAGTGTGTATTATTATAACGATGCAACATCATATTCCGACCTTGATTTGATTGTTGGAAAATTACCTTATAACAACGACAATCTTTCAAGAAAATATCTTGCAAAAATATATGATAAGTATAATAAAAAACTAATTGCACTAAAAAAAGCAGAAAAAGAATGTGCAGAACTTGAAGAATTAGTAGGGGAGTTGAGAAAATGGCAACAGTAAAAGATTTTTATAACTTTATTGATAAAATTGCACCATTTTCAACTCAGGAAGAATGGGATAATTCAGGACTCCTTGTTGGTGATGAAAACAAAGATGTAAATAAAATTTTATTTGCTCTTGACATTACCTCTGATGTAGTAAATCAAGCAATAAGCAATAATTGTGATTTGATAATTACTCACCATCCTCTTATATTCAAACCTGTTTCCAATGTTTTGAGTGATAGTTTAATTTACAAACTTATTGAGAGTGGTATCAGTATAATTTCAGCCCATACAAATTATGATAAGGCTGTTGATGGTGTTAACGACATCCTTTGCAGCACAATCAGTGCTTCAAAATATGAAAAAGTAGAAAATACTTGCCTGAATATTGCATATTTGGAAAAAGAAATTTTGATTGATGATTTTGCATTGTATTTAAGAGGTAAATTAGGTGGAGTTGTTAGATATAACTCACTTGACAAAAAAGTAAGTAAATTCGCAGTTTGTAGTGGCTCTGGTAGTGATTATCTTTCACTTGCAAAAGAGTTGAACTGTGATGCTCTGCTTACAGGTGATGCTTCTCATCATGCATTTCTTGATGCAAATGAAATGAGAATTGCATTGTTTGCTTGTGGACATTTTGAAACAGAAAATATTGCAATTAAACCATTAGCAGATAAAATTTCAAATGAATTTAAAATTGAATGTATATTGGCTAATCAAAACACACCAATAATCACGATTTAAGAGGTTTTATGGCACTTGACGGAATTACACTAGGTCTTATTAAAAATGAGCTTAAAGCCTATATTCTAGGCTCTAAAATCGAAAAAATACACCAACCCTCACGAAATGAGTTGGTGTTTATTTTGCGTACCCGAAATGGGGGATATAGATTGTATCTTTCATGTGACGGACAAAGTCCTCGTGTGCATTTAACCAGATATAATCTTGAAAATCCTAAGGTGCCACCAATGATTTGCATGTTGCTTCGTAAAAGACTTTGTGGCGCAACAATTACAGATATTAAACAAATTAAAAATGATAGAATTCTTGTTTTCGAATTAGATGGTACAACAGAAATCGGTGATAAAACTAAGTACTATGTAATCTGTGAGATTATGGGACAACGTAGTAACATCATTCTTTGTGATAACGATTATAAAATCATAGATGCTGTCAAAAGAGTTGATGAAGAAAAGTCATCAGTACGTGAAATTTTACCGGGGCTTAGTTACGAATTGCCACCATTACAAGAAAAATGTGATATTTTAAATGATGATGCACAGTTAATTACAAAAAATATTCTTGCATACTCAGAAAAAATGCTTTCAAAAGCCATTTTAGAAAGCATTGAAGGTTTCTCGCCAATTGTAGGAAGAGAAATTGCATACCGTACAATTTTTGGGGATAAACAAGTAGGATTATTGACCGATATTGAAAAAGAACGATTAGAAAATGAAATCAACACAATTAAAAGAGAAATCAATGAGAATAGATTTTATTTACTTGAATCTGTTGATGGAATACCTTTTGATTTTTCATTTTCAAATGTTCGTCAGTATGGTAATTCTTTAATAAAAAAAGAATATGATTCAATTTCAGAGTTACTTGATGATTTTTATTTTGAAAAGGATAAATTAAATAGAATTAAGCGTAAGGCATCTGATTTATTTAAACTTCTTAATAGTGCAGTTGAACGTACATCTAGAAAAATAAATAATAGACGGATGGAACTTGAAAAAAGTGAAAATCGTGAACAAATCCGCATTTATGCAGAATTAATTACAGCTAACCAGTATCGACTTAATGGAAAAGCATCTGTATATGAATTGGAAAACTATTATGATAACAATAATGTTATAAAAATTCCTGCTAACCCAGCATTAAGTCCTTTGCAAAATGCTCAAAAGTATTTTAAAGAGTATAAAAAAGCTGTAAATGCCGAAAAGTTACTTCATTCACTTATTGAAGATGGAGAACAAGAACTTGTTTACCTTGATACAGTAATTGATAATCTTACCCGAGCTGAAACAGAACGAGAAATTACAGAAATTCGTGATGAACTTGAGCAGGGTGGATATGTTAAAAGTAAAAAAGGTAATAAAAATAAAAAAGAAAAACCATTACCACCAATAGAGTTTAAATCAAGTGATGGATTTAAAATTTTAGTAGGTAGAAATAATGTTCAAAACGACATTCTGACATTAAAAACTGCTATGAATTATGATATGTGGTTGCATGTTCAAAAACATGCTGGTTCACATACTGTAATTGTTGCAGATAGAAAAGAAATCACAGAAACTGCGATTTATGAGGCTGCTTGTATTGCTGCATATCATAGTAAAGCCAAGGATTCTTCATCTGTACCAGTTGACTACACATTGATAAAGAATGTTAAAAAGCCAACGGGAGCAAAACCAGGTAAGGTTATTTATAACACATATAACACAATTTATGTAACACCAACAAAAGATATTGTTGATAGTTTAAGGCAAGAATAAAACCGAGAAGTAATTAAACTTCTCGGTTTATTTTTTAATTTACATTTCTTCATTTGAAACCAAAATCTCATTGTGACGGAATAAAAGTGACAAGCACCAGATACCTGCAAGAGCAACAAGTGTATAAACAATTCTACTGATTATTGCGTCCTGACCACCAAAGAGCCAAGCAACAATGTCAAATTGAAAAAGTCCGATTGCACCCCAGTTAATAGCACCGATTACAACAAGAATTAAAGAAATCCTGTCAAGCATTATATTCACTCCTTAATAAAAGCATCATTATATGTGCATTGTTATTATGAGTTATTTTTAATGCTTTATTCAAAAATTAAAATTAGTTAATTTTTGCTTTTTCTTTTAAAATTTCAACTTTATCTGTTTTCTCCCACATAACATCACAATCAGTTCTACCAACATGGCCATAAGCAGCAAGCTGTTTGTAAATTGGATTACGAAGCTTAAGGTTGTCGATGATTGCAGCAGGACGAAGGTCAAATACCTCGTTAACAATATCACCAAGGTCAGAGTCTTTAAGAACACCTGTGCCAAATGTATCAACCATAACTGAAACAGGTTTTGCAACACCAATAGCATATGCTAACTGAATTTCACATTTTTTAGCAAGACCAGCAGCAACTATATTCTTTGCAACATATCTTGCAGCATAAGCAGCTGAACGGTCAACCTTTGTTGGGTCCTTACCAGAGAAAGCACCGCCACCATGACGAGAATATCCGCCGTATGTATCAACAATAAT
>CALEIS010000056.1 GCA_937877675.1 uncultured Clostridia bacterium
GTAAATTACATTTGAGAAAAACTCCTGAACTTAAATTTATTGCCGACGATTCCGTAGAGCACGGTATGGAAATTTTCAAAAAAATCGAAAGTACATCTTTTACTGACGATAATGAGGATGAATAATGAATAAAATTAGCGTGAAAGAGTGTGCATCACTCTTAAAGGAATTTGATAATTTTCTTATTCTTTCACATAAGCACCCCGACGGTGACACTCTTGGTAGTGCTTTTGCACTTAAAAGAGCATTGGATTTGTTGGGTAAAAAGTCAATGGTACGTTGTAACGACGAGATTCATCCAAAGTTTTCATATCTTTGGGATGGACTTGACAACAACGACATAGAATTTGACAAAATAATCACAGTCGATGTTGCCGACAGTAAGCTCCTCGGTACTGAGTTTGAAGCAAAATATGGCGACAATGTGTTTTTGTGCATTGACCACCATATGTCAAACCGTGAATATGCCGAAAATCTTCTTTTAGAGGACAAGGCTGCGGCTACAACTGTTATTTATGAGATTATATGTGAATTAGGAGTGGAAATCACTCCTGAAATAGCAAACTGCATTTATACGGGACTTGCTACGGACACAGGTTGTTTTATGTTTTCAAACACAACTCCAGAAACACACAGAATTGCTGCTAATGTTATGGAAAAAGGCGCTGACTATACAAATATCAACCGTCTTATGTTTGAAACAAAAACATTCTCATATTTAAAACTTGAACAGATGGCTGTTTCTTCTATTGAATCTCATTTTGATGGCAGAGTTGCTCTTATGACTCTTACTCAAAAGATGTTTAAAGAAAGTGGCTCAGATGAAAGCGAATGTGACGGAATTGCATCACTCCCAAGAAAAATCGAGGGTGTTAAAATCGGTGTAACTATCCGTGAGCAGACAAATGGGAAATATAAAGTTTCCCTTCGCACTGTCGAGCCTTATGATGCAGCAAAAATCTGTGCTAATTTCGGTGGTGGCGGTCATAATCGTGCAGCAGGATGCGAGTTTGACTGTTCACTCCAGGAAACAAAACAAAAACTACTTGAATTTATAAAGGCGGAGTTTTAATGACAGGCATAATTTGTCTTGACAAGCCCTGCGATATGACATCCTTTATGGCTGTAAAAAAAGTATCCCGTATTTTAGGTGTTAAAAAAGCAGGTCATACAGGCACACTGGACCCTATGGCTACCGGTGTACTTGTTATTATGCTTGGTCACTGTACCCGTTTTATTGAACTTTTACCTGAACACAGAAAATCATATTCTGCAAGGGTAAAATTAGGTCTTACAACTGACACTCTTGATATTACAGGTGAAGTTTTGAGTGAAAATCCTGTTAATGTGACAGAGGAGCAGTTGTTGCAGGTTGTAGAAGCATTTAAAGGTGAGATTTCTCAAGTCCCACCAATGTATTCTGCCATCAAAAAAGATGGTGAACGCCTTTATGACCTTGCAAGAAAGGGCATTGAAATAGAGAGAGAAAGCCGACAAATCACTATTGAAAAACTGAAAATCTATGATTTTGATGGTACAGAATTTTCAATGGATGTTACTTGCTCGGCAGGTACATATATCCGTTCTCTCTGTGACGATATTGGTAAGGATTTAGGTTGTGGTGCAGTTATGACCTCACTTCGTAGAACTGAAGCCAATGGTTTTTCTATTGAAAATGCAGTTACACTAGAGGAATTAGAAAAACTTGTGAGTGAAAAAGCGGAACAAAGTGTGATTACTTCCGTTGAAAAGGCACTTATGAGTTATCCTGAAATCACAGTTACAAGTCCTCAAGCTAATCGATTTTCCAATGGTGGCGAATTAGGTTATGAGCGACTTCACGGAGATTATTCTGTTGGAGTTTATCGTGTTTACTCCCCCCAACGAAAACTTTTAGGACTTGGTGAAATTCTTACAGAAAAAGGCGACCTTACAGTCAGGAGGGTGCTGATAGAGGAATGAATAAATTAGCGTTGGCTCTGGGCACCTTTGATGGTCTGCACAGAGGTCATATAAATGTGCTTGATGAGGCAAAGGCATTTGCATATGATGGATTTGTACCTGCCATGCTCATGTTTGACATACACCCACAAGCAATTTTAAAGGGGTCTGCTCCTCCCATGCTGATTACAAGTGAAGACAAAGAAAAATATGCAAAAGAACTTGGTGTTTTACCAGTTCATATCAGTTTTGAGGAAATCCGCAACCTTTCTCCTGAAGAATTTTTGCGAGATATTCTCATTGAAAAGCATAATGTTGGTGCTGTAATCTGTGGAGAGAATTTTCTTTTCGGAAAAAATGGTGAAGGAAATAGCAAAATCCTCTGTAATTTATGTGAAAAGTATGATATAATATATCGTATGGCAAAAAGTACCATGTACAAGAATGAAATGATTAGTGCTACTCGAATTCGTGAGGCATTAAGTCAGGGTGATGTTGTTACTGCCAACGAAATGTTGGGACGAAATTTTTCTTACGACTTCTTGGTGGTTGAGGGAAATAAAATAGGCAAAAAAGTTCTTGGTTTTCCAACTATCAATCAACATTTCCCCACAGGCTTTATAAATCTTAAACATGGCGTTTATGCTTCACAATCAACAGTTGACGGTGTTATTTATCCGTCAGTTACAAATTTCGGTTGTCACCCTACAATTGGTGGTGACAAGGTGCTTTCCGAAACTTGCATTTTAGGGTTTGATGGTGATTTATACAACCAAAAAATACGTGTTGAGCTTCTCGACTTTATCCGTACAGAGAAGAAATTCAATAGTAAAGATGAATTAAAAGCACAAATTGATGATGACAGTAAATCAGCTATCAAGATTTTTGATAGTAAAAATAAAACAAAATAAGAAGGGGTATGATTTATATGACAATTTTTGAAAAGGCATATTGCCGTATTTACCAGAAGGTAATTTTCCTTATTGAGTTTTTCCTTCCTTGGGGTGAGCCTGAAATGCTTACAGGTCCTGGAAGTATCAGAAAACTCCCAGAATTCGTTAAGAGCAAGGGTGTTGACAATGTTCTTGTTGTAACAGATAAGGGTCTTACTTCACTCGGTCTTCTCGACTCACTTTTTGAAGAATTAGACAAGTCAGGCGTTAAATACACTGTATATAACGGTGTTCAGCCAAACCCAACAATCGACAACATTGAAACAGCAAGACAGATGTATCTTGACAATGGTTGTCAGGGTGTTATCGCATTCGGTGGCGGTTCTCCAATGGACTGTGCTAAAATTGCAGCAGCAAGAGTTGTAAAACCAAATCAGCCAATCGAAAAAATGCGTGGAATTATGAAGATTGGTGAGAAACTTCCTCCATTCTTTGCAGTTCCAACAACAGCAGGTACAGGTTCAGAATGTACACTTGCAGCAGTTGTTTCTAACCCAGAAACACATGAAAAATATGCTTGTAACGACTCTGTTCTTCGTCCTCCATATGTTGTATTTGACCCTGAACTTACAGTTGGTCTTCCTCCACACATCACATCAACAACAGGTATGGATGCTCTCACACACGCAGTTGAAGCATACATAGGTAAAGGAAATGTTCCATCAACAATTAAGTTTGCTGAAAAGGCAACAAAGATGATTTTTGCAAACCTTGAAACAGCATACACAGATGGTAAGAACATTGAAGCAAGAAATAATATGCTCCTCGCATCTTACAATGCAGGTATGGCTTTTACTCGTGCTTATGTTGGTTATGTTCATGCTATTGCTCATAACCTTGGCGGTATTTATGGACTTCCTCACGGCCTTGCTAATGCAGTTATTCTTCCAGTTATGCTTGAAGCATACGGCAGTGCAGTTTATACACCACTTGCAAAACTTGCTGATATCGTAGGCATCGCAGGTGATAGCGAAGAAGCAAAAGCAAAGGCATTTATCGCTGAAATCTATGCTATGAATAAGAGAATGAATATCCCAACAGGCTTTACACAGATTAAAGAAGAAGATATTCCACTTATCGTAAAACGTGCACTTAAAGAAGGTAACCCAGGCTACCCAGTACCTGTAATCTTCGGTAAAGAAGAAATGACAGCAATCGTTAAGTCACTTATGATTAAAGAAACAGCTAATGTTTAATTAGTCTAATACATAAAAATAAGACCTCTCGTTATGAGAGGTCTTTATTTTATGCCTTCCCTTTGAGGGGAAGGCATATCTTGGTTTTTATTTGTTTGCGATTTTTGCGATACTCTCTTCAAGCATTGCAAGTTTTTCGTTATATTTTGCAAGTTTTTCTCTCTGCTCGTTTACGAGTACTTCAGGTGCTTTTGCAACGAATTTTTCGTTATTGAGTTTGCCTGAAACAAATGCAATTTCTTTAAGCACACCTGCTTTTTCTTTTTCAAGTCTTTCAAGTTCTGCTTTGAAATCAACAAGTTCGTCCATTGGGATGAAGAGTCTTGCATCTTCTGTGATAATAGCAACTGCCTCGTCGTTTTCATAACCCTTAACAATTTCAACTTCACTTGCTGATGCAAGTCTTACGAAGAAGTTAGCACCTTCAGAGAATGTCTTTTCGTAAGCTGTTTCAATGAAAATCTTTGCTTTCTTTGATGGTGGAACATTCATTTCTGCACGACGGTTACGAACAGCCTTGATTGCAGTCATAACTCTTTCCATTTCTGCTTCGTCAGCCTTGAATGAAAGTTCATCGCTGAATACTGGCCATTCAGAAATCATAATTGAGTCACCATCGTGTGGAAGTGTCTGCCAGATTTCTTCTGTGATGAATGGCATGAATGGGTGTAAGAGTTTGAGTGTGTTTGACATTACATAAACGAGAACTGCTTTAACAGTTGCCTTTGCAGTTGCACACTCACCGTTAAGACGGATTTTTGCGATTTCGATATACCAGTCGCAGAATACGTCCCAGATAAAGTCATAGAGCTTCTGTACTGCAAGACCAAGTTCGAATTTTTCAAGTGAATCTGTAACATCTTTTACAAGGTCATTGTACTTAGATAAAATCCATTTATCTTCAATTGCAAGATTCTTTGGAACATATGGTGCATATTCGTTTTCATCAAGATTCATAAGGATGAAACGAGCAGCATTCCAAATCTTATTAGCAAAGTTTCTACTTGCTTCAACTTTTTCATCAGAGAAACGCATATCATTTCCTGGGCTGTTACCTGTTGCAAGAGTAAATCTAAGTGCATCAGCACCATACTGGTCGATAATTTCAAGTGGGTCGATACCGTTACCGAGTGACTTCGACATCTTTCTACCCTGAGCATCACGAACAAGACCGTGAATAAGAACTGTATCAAATGGAACCTGACCTGTATATTCAAGAGCAGAGAAAATCATACGAGATACCCAGAAACCAATAATATCGTAACCTGTTACGAGGGTGTTTGTTGGGTAATAATGTTTCAAATCCTCTGTCTGTTCAGGCCAACCAAGTGTTGAGAATGGCCAAAGTGCAGATGAGAACCAAGTATCAAGTGTATCTTCATCCTGACGAATATTCTTACCGCCACATTTTGGACAAGTGCAAACTGCATCCTTTGTAACAACTGTTTCGCCACAATCGTCACAGTACCAAGCAGGAATTCTATGTCCCCACCACAACTGACGAGAAATACACCAGTCACGAGTACCATTCATCCAGTTAAGATAGTTCTTTGTAAATCTCTCAGGGATGAACTTTGTTTCACCCTTTTCAACTGCTTCAATAGCAGGTTTTGCCAATGGAACCATACGAACAAACCACTGTTTTGAAACCATTGGCTCGATTGTGTTATGACAACGATAGCAAGTACCAACCTCGTGTTTGCGTGGTTCAACCTCTTTAAGGTAGCCACCTGCTTTAAGGTCTTCAAGAATTGCTTTTCTAGCTTCTTTTGTTGTCATACCTGCATACTTGCCACAGTCAAGAACTTCAGGTTCATTTTCTGTTGCTCTGCCACTTGCGATAAGTTCATCGGCAATTCTCTTATCTTCTGCACCTGTGAGATGACCGTCATAAGTAAATGTACGAACGATTGGAAGGTTATTTCTCTGTCCAACTTCAAAGTCATTAGGGTCATGAGCAGGAGTGATTTTAACAACACCTGTACCCTTTGTCATATCTGCATGTTCATCACAAACAATTGGAATTTCCTTGTTAAGTAAAGGAAGAATTACATGACAACCGTGAAGATGCTTATATCTTTCGTCAGCAACGTTAATAGCAACCGCTGTGTCACCTAACATTGTTTCAGGACGAGTTGTAGCAAGTTCAAGCTTTTCGCCTGTTTCCTTGACTGTATAAAGAAGATGCCAGAAGCTACCATCCTGTTCTTCATATTCAACCTCTGCATCAGAAATTGATGTGTTACAGCAAGGACACCAGTTAACCATACGGTTACCACGATAGATAAGGTCTTTTTCATAAAGACGAACGAAAACCTCGTTAACTGCTTTACTGCAACCTTCGTCAAGAGTAAATCTTTCTCTGTCCCAGTCGCAAGATGAGCCGAGTTTCTTTAACTGTTCAATAATTCTGCCACCGTACTGTTTTTTCCAGTCCCAAGCACGTTCAAGGAAGCCGTCACGACCTAAATCTTCCTTTGAGATACCTTCTTTACGCATTGTTTCAACGATTTTTGCCTCAGTTGCGATAGATGCGTGGTCAGTACCAGGAAGCCAGAGTGTGTCATAACCAGCCATTCTGTGATAACGGATAAGAATATCCTGTAATGTGTTATCAAGAGCATGGCCCATATGAAGTTGACCTGTAATGTTTGGTGGTGGAATTACAATAGTGTAAGTCTTTTTACCCTCTTCACGCTTTGCGTGGAAATACTTGTTTGAAAGCCAGTCTTTATATATTCTGTCTTCAACATTTTTCGGATTATACTGTTTTTCAAGTTCCTTGGACATATATTTCTTCCTTTCGGTTTGTTTGTTGATTGTTTCGGGTCGTCGGAGACGCCGACCCCTACATTATACTGTTAACGATGTAATAATTGTTGAATACACCTTAACAGGGTCGTTTATGAAATTTTGTTTTACCTGTTCCAACTGTAAACTGTCAACAACATAAATTGACAATTTCATAAGCTCAGTTCCTCTGTCAAAAAGAGTGAATGTGATTGTATAGCCACCATCGTCTTCTTTTTTGACTTCAATTTTATTTTCTCGTTCAACCTTTGCACGAGTAACAAGTCTTATTGCAGAATTAACTGCTTTTTCACGAACAGTACGAGGAAGGCTTGTCTGCAAAAGTTCGGCTGCTTCCCTACCCTTTTCCGTTACTGTTATTACTTCTTCATCATCAAGAATGTCTGCGGTAATATTGCCTGTTTTCAAGAGTTCTTCCATAGCCTGACCAACTTCAAAGAAATTGGCAAGTCCATCTTCCTGCATAGCATCATTGAGCATCTGTCTTGTCATTGGTGCATCAACACTTTTAAGAAGATAGCAGATAAGAAGTCTTATATCGTCACGGCTACGAAGTCCACCGAGTTCAATTCCCGCATCAAATGCATCGTATTCCATAACTTTTACTCCTGTAATTCTTTAAGTATTTCTTTAATATCCTGACGGACATAGGTTGGTTTGATTTCGCTATTTTCAATGTCATCCATTGTGCTTTCACCACTGAGTACGCAGATTGTATCCACACCTGCATTGACACCTGACGCAATATCAGTATAAAGTCTGTCACCGATTACAACAGTTTCTTCCTTACTAAAAGGTGAACGCTCAACAGAGAATTCAACCATAAAGCCATCAGGTTTACCAATATAAAGAGGTCTGCGATTTGTTGCATAATTGATTGCTTCACACATAGCAAAACAGTCAGGCACAAGACCAAATTCAGTTGGACAACCTCTGTCAGGGTTTGTTGCGATATATGGAATATCCTTTTTAGTCTGCAACAAATATGAAACATCCCAAAGTTTTTTGTATGTAAGCTCAGTGTCATAACCAACACAGATACAGTCAGTATCCTCATCAGCTTCGGTTGTAATTTTCACACCATATTTTTCCATTTCAGCAATCATGGACTTTGTTCCCATACAATAAATCTTCTTGTTTGGGAAATGTTTATTAAGATAAAGTGCAGTTGCCTGAGAAGATGTGAAGAAGTTATCCTCTGTCACCTTAATACCCATATTTGAAAGTTTTATAACATAATCCTTAACTGAACGGGATGAGTTGTTCGTGATGAAAACATACTGTCCACCAACACTCTCAATATGTGCTAAAAATTCATTAACACACTCAAAAAGACGAGCACCCTCATAAATTGTTCCGTCCATATCAAGTAAGAAAAGTTTTTTGTCCTTTAATGACATTTTAAAAATCATCCTTTTTTGGTTTTCTTCTTTACAACACCTAAAAGCAAGGTGAGTAAATCTTTGAATTCGCTTGTTCTCGCAAAAACAACAATATTAAGCAAGTTTGGAATTGCAACACAGAGTACTCCTCTTACAATCAACTCAACAAAAAGATTGCTGATATTTGTTGTAAGTTTATTTGCAACAAGACTTGTTACAACATAAAGTCCTGCTGTCATAGCAAAATATATTACATATCTTACATAATAACTTCCAAGTTTTGCATTGAGAACATATTTATAAACCAGATATGGCTGAGTCCATAATGGTATTATAAGCATACTTAAAATATTTGCAAGGATTATTCCGTCAACAGATTTAAACCAAAGCACAAAAACAATGGACATCACAATATTGAGAACAGCCTCAACAATTGCAAACCATTGGTCCTGACGGTAAAGTCCTGCACTGTCCTTTGCCATTAGAATTACTCTGCGGATACCGAAAACATAGAAATAGCAGAGCAAAAGCACAACTGTTCTGTCGGCAAAAAGACTATTTGGGTCACCGTGCATCCATAATTTCATAAATGGCTGAATAATCACACCAACGGACACGGTGAAGAATGAAAATACAAGGTAATTGAAGAAATATAAAAGCTTGAATCGCTTGTAAATTACTTCTTTTGATTCAACTGTAATAATATTACCGAAACTTGCAGTAACACCATTGAACACCTGAGTTACAAGCTGCATAAGTGCTGTTGTAATAATAGTATAGTTACCATAAATACCAGCCTGAACAGTACCAAGCATTTTTGAAATAATTGCAGAGCCTGTTGCAGTAACGCTGACACCACCGATTCTGTGGCAAAGCATAGCACTCATATTTTTAATAAGTGACTTTTTCTCGTCACCAGTAATTGTTTCCTTTGATTTATCCTTTGCGATTTCAGGATACATCTTTCTAAATTTATTGCCGATAAGGGATGCACCGATAAGACGACACACGATTTTAACAACGGCATAAACGATAAAACTCTTTGTAAGATAGAGAAGTGTAACCTGACTTATAAGTGTGATGAGAGAGATAAAAGCATCATTTCTGTTTACCAGATAGTTGTTTTGGTCTGCAACTATAAGTGCCTTACGGTTTGCAAAAAGATATGACGCAACCGTGTCACCTGCATAGAGAATGAAAAGGAAAGAAATGTATAAAACAGATTTATCTGTATCTTCAATAAAGAAGTTTACCACAAGTGAGAGAATAACTGCACCACCCATAAATATGGATGCAATCACCTTGTACGCCTGTTTGTAGAAATTGAGAACTTTCTTTATTTCTTTATTGTTCTTTTCTTCAATAGGTTTATAAAGTTTATAAAGCAAACCTGTACTAAGACCTAATTCAGCCAAGGACAAAACCTGCAAGAAATTCTTGAAAGTGGTGTCAACACCAGCCATACTAAGCCCTAACTGGTCAACGAATACGGAACGGGTTATGAAATTGCTAAGCATAAGAATGGCATAACCCGCCATACCGAATATTGAATTGATTAAAACTTTTTTACTTCTCATAAAACTTACTTTTTCTTGAATATAGTGTTTACTTTTTCATTAATGTTTTCAAGGAATATTGTTCCTTTTCCTTTTTTGTCACTTTCCACAAATGCTTGAATATACCCAAGATACATCCAGAATATGAACATCGCAAACTTTGCAATAAACAGAATAGTTACTTCTGCCATACTATTGATTCCAAACATTATCAATATGGAGAAAATTGATATTGCAATATAATAACTATCTCCGCCATCCTTCTCTTTAGCCTTTTTCAAAAGTTTTGATAAAAGGAATACGAAAATTGTAATAAAGAAACCGAAAATAAATATTGAACCAACTGTACCAACGCTAACAAATGTTTGCACTATAAGGTTATGGAAGTGTCTCAAATAATTATCAACAACGTAATACGCTCTATGTGATTGAGGACCATGACCGAAAATTGGTTTTTTCAAGAATTCCTCTACACCAAATTTCCAGATGATTGTTCTACCTGTAAGGAAACCATAACTTTCAGGAATATCACGGTCAATATTCACCTTGTCCGAATTTTCCTTATTTTCAGTACCAGTATCGGTAGTTGTCTGTGTTAAGTTCTTGTAAACGACAGGAACATAAGAGAGAAGAGGTCGTGTTATGTAAATTGCACCAAACATTATAACTGTTGCAAGACCCGCACATATTGTTGAAACTACATATGTAAGAATGGCTTTCTTGCCTTTTTTCATCATCTTTCTGAACACAACAAAGAAAGTAAATACAGCCACAAATCCCGCAAGGGAAATAAATGCGCCCTTCGCATTTTCCATACACATTGAGAAGAAGTTCACTATTGCTGTATAAATGAAAAATGCCTTATATGCTTTTGAAATCTTACCATTTTTTGCTTTAATAAGAAAAGCCTGAATAACAATTACTGCAAGTCCAATAGCAGTAATCATATATCCCGTATTAGAATAAACACCAAAAAGTCTGTTCAAATCCCATCCGATTGAATATTTTTGGTCGCCAAACTCAATTCTTTTGCCATAAAGACATACAAACATACCCAAAGATACAGTAGAAAAAACAGTTGTCATTCCAATGAAAATATTGTTAATTACCGTTAATTCTTTAATTGCTGTTTCCTTATCCTTGATTGCACAATCAGGATACAACATATATAAAGTAATCAATGTGTATGCCCAGCTTGAAAAATTAAGTGAAAAGTCTATTCTAAAATTCAAAATAACAGCAAGAGCAAATACTGCTAAAAAGCCTATAAGCCAAAGCATTCCTCGTGCCTTTACAAAATTTCGTCTTGCAAACAAATCATATAAGCAAATTACTGCACCCCATCCAAGCATGAAGAACATAGGCTTATAGCTAATTGATACGCAATACACTAAAAGTGTTGGGATAAGGAAAAACATCAACGCTACCTTATAATAGAAAACATTGAATATGCAATTTCCAATTTTTTTAATCATATCCATTTTGCTCACCTCATTCACCAAAATAAAGGTTAGATACAACCTTTGCCTGACCTTTTAGAGAAAATCCTTTTTGTTCAATTTTCTCTGCACAGTCGATTCTTTCACAATTTTCAAGCTTAGTATCTATTCTTTCAGCCCATTTTTCAGGTCCGTCATTAAGCGACTTAAACTCCACAAGGCCTGTTAAATCACAGCTTCGTGTGATGGCATCACTTACTAGTGACTTTAAAGAATTTGCTTGTGATTCAACAAGAGTTATTGGTAACCCTTCAAAAAGAGAAGGCATCACAAACAAGTCCATTACCGAATAATATTTGTAAATATCCTCTTGAAAATCTACAAAGCAGACCTTTTCTTCCAACTGCAACTCTTTTACATGTTGTCTGACATTGTTTGTCAATTCACCATTTCCGATTAAAAGTAATGTGCAATCATCACGCTTTTTAGAAAGCACATTGAAAGCATCCACTAAAAAATTCTGATTTTTCTGTACCGAAAATCTTCCCACATGTCCAACAACATATCTTGTTGTTATTCCCAAACTTTCACGAAGGTCTTTTTTATAAGTGTCACTGTATGCAAATTTACTGATATCAACTGCATTATTCATAATAATCGCAGTCTTGCCCTTTGATTTTCCAAACATCCACTCTGCTGCAACAGGTGAACAAGCACATTTATAGTCACTGTATTTATTTGCAAAAACTCGAAGAATTTTATGAAGATTTCCAAAAACAAATCTACGAAGTTTTGAAGGCACATCAGTAAAGCTATTATGTGAATGAACAATAATTCTCTTTGTCCCACTTTTCTTTGCAAACTTAAAAAGTCTCAAATCAGCAATAGAAGAAAGGTGGAAATGCACCACATCATAACCCTTTGAGAAAACATTTTTTAAAAATGATGTATAGCCCTTGGGGTCTTTATATGGTGAAATGTCAAATTCAAAATATTCTGTACCATTGGCCTCTGCCCATGCTTTAAGACGGTGGTTTTTAAACGAAAGAATATCGAAATGAATATTTTTTGTATCCATTACACACAGCATATTGAGAATATACTGTGTTATGCCACTTGTTGGGGCTGTAGGAGCAAAAATCAAAACTTTTTTCATTTTATTTGCCCAAATCCTTTTTGATTTGTGTTGTTGAAATTTCAGGTGTTCTTGGGAGATAAACTACTTCGCAATAATCTTTAAGGAAGTCAAATTTACCTTCCCAGTCATTTCCCATAACGAATGTATCAACTTTAAACTCTTTTACATCACTGATTTTTTGTTCCCAGTTTTCTTCAGGAATTACCAAATCAACATAACGGATTGATTCAAGGAGCATTTTTCTCTGTTCATAACTGAAATAGCACTTTTTCTGCTTTGAATTCCAGTTAAACTCGTCAGTTGAAAGGGCAACAATCAAATAGTCCCCTCTCTCCTTCGCACGACGAAGCAATTGAATATGTCCGTAGTGGAGAAGGTCAAATGTTCCGTAAGTAATTACTTTTCTCATAATAAAACTCCTTTAAAGTCCAAAAACTTAATCGGCATATTTACCAAAATCAAGTTCAGTAACACTGTGACGGTTATAACGCTTGTCCTCTGGTGGAGGAGTCATATAATCGCCATAAAAAGTTTCAAGATATTTTATGTAATCAACAGGGGCAGAAAGTGTCATATCTTCAAATGGAATTTCAACCGTATCTCTTACCCAATCTGCTTTGATAGTTTCTTTTTTATAGCCGTAAGCACCACCGATATTAACAATATCTTCAGTCTTACTGTTGTTATAACGAGTGATTTCACTCTCAAGTTTCTGCACAAGTTTATCATGTGAATAGAAACCTGACATTATTTTAAGAATAAAATACACTGCTCGTTTTACATAATCATTTTTTGCACAAACATTGTAATTAAGTTTTGCAAGTAAAAGTCTTTTATAGATATATGTCTTCTTGTTGTGGTTTTCTCTATCTGCTTCATTTTCAGGTGCAACATCAAATGGAAAAACATCAACGAAAATGCCTTTTTTTGCATCACTACCTGCCGATGCTTCAACTAAAACTGTGTCATTAAGCAAAATTTTAGCAAATGGAAGACCATAGTTTTTATCAGTTTCAGAAGTCTGTAAAAAAAAGTCTCCACCCAATTCTGTTTTTGCAACTTTTATGAATTTTTCGTAATCTTCACGAAGCATCCCAACATCCATATCATCGTCCCATGGGATAAATCCGCCATGACGGATAGCCCCTAGCAAAGTACCTGCTATAATGAAATACTTGATATTATGTTTGTCACAAAGTCTTTTAATTTCACGAGCAATTATAAGTTGGCAATTATGAAGTTTTGGCAAATAATCAAAGTTTTCCATATTTGTTACTCCCCTAAAATTTCCTTGTACAAGTCAACATATTCTTTATATCGTTTTGATGCATCAAAGAGTTCGTTAGTTGGAGTTTTGCACCCATCAACTTTTTTGATTGCATCGTAAACACCTTTAATATCACCCTGAGGCACGGAAAAACCATTTCCTTCAAAAACGCTTTCGGGACTTCCACCTGTAATGTATGTTACAACTGGTGTGCCACAGGAAATTGCCTCAAGATTTGTTGTAGGATAAGTGTCCTCGTAAGTTGGATTTACAAACACATCTGCCGAAGAATAGATTTCTGCTAATTCCTCTATGCTATTTGTTCGTTTTATTCCTATTATGCCTTTTGGTAATGAGGAAATCTGATTATCATTAAGTCCAACAAGAACAATAGCCTGATTATCGCTTAGCATTTCATTAAGTTTGTAAAAATCTAATAAACCCTTTTTTTCTGTCCAAACACTTGCAACACCGAGAATGATAAACTTGTCCTGTAAGTTATTCTTTTTACGGAAATCACTTTCTGTAGGTTTAAATTTAGTCAAATCAATTCCGTTATTAATAACCTTTATAGGATATTTCCCTAAAAATGACTTTTCAGTTAAGACTCTAAGCCATTCTGACGGAGTTACAAATGTAATATTTTCAGGTTTTGTAAAAAACTCTTTTTTCTGTTTGTAATTTTTCCTTGAGTTGTCCATCAAAAGACTTGATGGATATTCTTTTTTCAAAGAACATGAGTAACATTCAGTTCTCCATTTATCGCATTTTTCATAACTGAAATGTGCACAATGTCCTGTAAAAGTCCAACAGTCATGGAGTGTCCAGACTATTGGCTTGTTATAGTCATTTAAAAAATCAAATAAAATCTCAACATTGAGATAATATCCGTGAATATTATGAAGGTGAATTATATCTGGATTATAGTCCTTGATTTTTTCGATAAGTTTTCTTGTTGCAGATGATGAATAAAATCCTTGACGGTCAGTAATTCGAGAAAGCACCCCATGAATTTTAACATCCAAATCGGAACCGATTCTGTATGAATTCACATTTTCAGGTGCAGAATTTCTGCCATAGGCAATAATTCCTTCGTCACCATTCTTCTCGAGTTCTTTTAAAATATCAACTGCAATTCGTCCTGTACTGCCAAAGCCACAGGTAGAATTAATCTGAAAAACCTTCATAATTTTCTCCATTTATTTCAACATGCTCTTGAAATGATTTTCAAGGTCAGTAATAAATTTGTCACGAGTGAAATTATCATAAAAATACTGTTTACCATTCTGTCCACAATGAGTATATTTCTCATGATTTTCTACAAAATCTTTCATAGCAAGAGCCAAAGCATCATGGTCATCAGGTGGAACACAGATTCCACAATTGGATTCTTCAATAATCTCCCTTGATGAATCACCAATGGATGCAATAACAGGACGACCACCTGACATATATTCCTGAAGCTTTGCAGGAACAGTTTGTCCGATAATTCCCTCTGGTTTAAGTGTCAACAAAAATGCATCTGCATTGTTATATTTTTCTTTAAGCTCTGACCATGTAACTCTGCCAAAGAATGTAATTTTCTCGTCGGCTCCGAGTTCGGCTGAGAGTTTTTTGCAATTCTGCAATTCGCTGCCATCACCATAAATCTCAACGGAATAGCCATTTAAATCACGAATTTTTGCAACAGCACGGATTATACATTCAACATTCTGCACAGCACCAATGTTTCCACCAAATGCAAAAACTATATTTTCTCCCTGACATTTATCATTGAGTTCAAGAGGCTCTGCGTGTTGTGGAAGATAAACCAATTTATCCTTTGGAACATCATTGACATTATGAAGATACTCCATAAAAGGCTTTGATGAAGCACCAACCAAAGCAGCACCATTGTAAATGCTCTTTGAATATTTGTGCATAACCTTGAAAAGTGGATTTCCTTCACCTACATGCCACGCCTTTAAAGCTTCTGGCCAAATGTCAAGACAGTAGTCAAAGAATGGAACCTTGTGTTTTTTTGCATAGGTACTTGCAGCACTTGCCATAAGAATTGGCGAAGTCTGATAGCACATAGTAACATCAAATTTTTCTTTGAGAGTAAGTGCCTTTAAGGTTGAAGAAAGGAAAAATGAAATGTAGTTGAGAATACGGAAAATAAGACCTGTTCTGCGTGAAACGGAAAAAGTACGAATAACCTTAACCCCATTCCAATCAATCTTTCTGTTCTTCAATCCCTTGCAATCAGCAGGGACTTTTCCCGTTGCATAGTCCGGCAAAGATGTAATCACAGTTACCTCATGACCCTTTGCCACCAATTCTTTCGTAATATCATTAATACGAAAATTGTCCGGATAAAAATGTTGTGAAGATATCAAAATTTTCACAATATCACCCCTTTTTGAGTGCAAAATGCAAAGCGCAAAGCGCAAAATCGCTTAAGAATTATAGGTAAAATAGATGTGGTTTTGCTTCTTAAGAATTGTAGTTATTTTTGATGAAATTCTGTTTTTGAGACCGAAGGCTTACGAGTGTAAGTCAACGACAAAAATCAAGCCAAACCAACTCACCTCAGAATTGTAGGTAAAATAGATGTAGTTTTGTTTCTTAAGAATTGTAGTTATTTTTGATGAAATTCTGTTTTTGAGACCGAAGGCTT
>CALEIS010000057.1 GCA_937877675.1 uncultured Clostridia bacterium
TTACAAAAAGATACTTGCTTATTTCCTCGATGAACGATGACTTAATTCCTGAACGCGTATCAATTCTATTATCAGCCACAACTTCAGATAGTTTTGCATAATATCTATCAATTAAAGCACACGCTTTCTCATAATCCTCTATCTTTTTTAAATTGAATTTAATTTTCGACATTTCTTCTACAAATGGCAAGTAATAATCTTCTTTGAATGCAACCAACACTGTTGTACCATTTCTTATCTTGGTATCTATATTGTTACCATGTGGATGAAATTCTTGACGGTTTTGTTTTGAATTGTCAGCCATATAAATCTCACCTTAATAACTTTCCAGGCACAGATATTGTATCTTCTTTTGCTATATCTGCAATAGCGTCAACAATTTCATACCAATACAAATACAACGCCTCTGAATCAATTGGAGAATACTCATTTCTTCTTAAAACAAACATTTCAGAAAGTGTTGAATCCTGACGTGCTGCAATGATATGCTCATCTGCAATACATTTATAACCCATCAAAACATATGTTTTTGAATTTGGAGAAGCACTCCTAATAGCTTTACTGGATGATTTTATTTCACCAAACATAGTTGCATCGAGATATGTTTTTACTTCCACTGCAACAATGGGTAATATCAATTCTGTTGAAGGTTGTCCATCAATGGATATGTTAACTTTTTTACCTATACAGAAATCCACATCTTTTGTAATGAGACCAATTCTTTTGTCGGTATTGATTTTAAGTCCAGCATAGATTTTCTTGTTATATACACCGAATTCTCCACTTGCAATTTCAGGAATATCCTTGAATAAATATGTACTAATTTCTTCAAGAAAAGTTGATGCAAATTTGGATTGAGATGTAATAGAATATTTTGCTGAAAAAGCTTCAATTTTAGCATAATATTCATTGATAATTTTTGTCGCTTTTATAAAAGTGTTTTTGTCACTTTCTGAAAATGTAATGCCTAAAAGCTTTTCCTTTGTTGGCAAATACTCTTTTTCATAAAACTCTCTTATGTTTCTTCCGTGACCTTTGTAATTGGTATTTATTTTGTTCAATAAATTATTTTCATGGATATACAACATATATGAACCTCCCAATTTTTATGAATTACTACATTCAATGTGAATTTTACACTTTTGACATATGCTATGGTTACTCTGTAAATTCTATTCCTTCTTTTTACTCTTCCGTCTGTTCTTCTTTAAAATATTAATAATCCTTAAAAATTCCCGTGCACTTACTTCTACAAGTTTTACAGGAACAGCATTTCCAATTTGAAGAGCAGCTTTTGTTAGAGAATTACTAAATATAAAATCATCTGGAAATGTTTGTAATCTTGCTGCCTCTCGTATAGAAATCGCTCTATCTTGTGCATAATGTCCGTATCTACCCTTGCTGTAACACAAACAACCACCTGTAATTGTAGGAGAAGGTCTATCAGGATTCATAATACCATAAACATCCTGATGCCCTTCAAATTTTTTTCCGTTTTTTTTCTTCTTGTGACAATCTAAAATCATATCATCTGGCAAACAATTTCGAGAACCACCATGTTCACGGATATATCTGATTTTTATCAAATTATTTTCATTAAGATTTGCACATTTGTGATTGTGTATTTCTGGATTCGCAACATATGTCTCTCCTGCAGCTATTTCAGGCAAATCACCTATTGCTGTTTTTACTGTTACCCATGGTTGCAAATTGTTTGTACCTAATGCATTATGGGTTTCTTGAGGCAATTGGAATTCAGCACCATATTGCTGCAATTCATTATAAATATCCATCCTAATTCCATGAAGGACAAAGCGCCTTCTTAACTGTGGAACACCATAATTAGCAGCATTTAAAATTCCGAAATGAACAAGATATTTTTCTTCATCTTTACCATTTTCGTTTTCTAATCTTTCTAAAAACTCCCCTAGTATTCCTTGGTTTGTAACAGTACTTATACCAGGCACATTTTCCATCAATATAAATGGTGGATAAATTTCTTCTATGATGCGCAGATACTCAAACAATAGTTTTTTTCGTTCTTCTTCAGGTTTATCTTTATTTTTAGGATTTTGCATTGAAAAGTTTTGACATGGTGGACAACCAGCAAGAAGATATAGTTCATCCTTTTTTATTCTTGCTGATTTCAATATTTCTTGACCAGTCACTGTACAAATATCTGTATTTAATACGCGCACATCAGCAAGCGGCGGATATGCCAAATACACATCTACTGCATCACGGTCAATTTCAACTGCGGCTTTCACAGCAAATCCTGCTTGTGTAAGTCCACATGAAACGCCACCACAACCTGAAAAAAGGTCAATTGCCTTAACTGCCATTTTCATTCTCTCCTATATCAAAAGCGGCTATACTTCTTTCTCCAGACGGAGTATTAATTCTTGGTGGTCTTTTTGAGCTAACAAATTCTTGTTTTTCTTGTGAACACATTGCTCTAAAATCACACCTATCACAATTGTTCTCACAAGGGCGCATAGGAAAATCATTGGATAAAATGCCACTAACCGCCCACTCTATCACACCAATCGCTTTTTCCACAGAATCATCATCAACTGGAATTGCTGTTCTTCTGTTATCCTTAAGTGTGTGAATATATCCCGTTTCAACATTTTCACCCATAATTTCTTTCGCAGCTTTTGAATAAAGCTGAACTTGTATAGACATATCTCGCCAATCATAATCAACACAATGTTCTGGCAATTCCATTGTTTTAAAATCTATCACATCTGCCGTAGTTATTCCACGTTCTGGTTCTTCCTTCAACAATAAATCAATAGCACCTGTTATAAGCGCATCTTTCACAGAAAGTTCAAACCTAGCTTCATCTTGTCTTAATCTACCAAAATCAGATGCATACTGTGTTGAATATTCTTGTAAAATTCTCTGTAAAAGGTTTTTAGCTCTTTCATATGAACCAGGTCGATTTATAGGGTCATTACTAGGAAAAACATGCTTTAACATAAAAGTATCATTTACAACATTTGTAACCTCATCCAAAGTCGGAGCATTAGTTTTGAACCGCTGATGCAATCTTTCCAATGTTGTATGACTGGTTTTACCAAAACCAAAAAGTTCAGGCACAGCAGCATTGTAACCATATATGGTAGATAATTTATATAAATATGGACAGGTAAGATAACTTTTCACAGAAGAATAATCCGTAGGAAACTCGCCTTCATCAAACCTGGGAGACGGAGCCATTTTTTCATACAACTGGTCACATTCAAAATCCTCTCTCATATCATCATGAATAAGATTAGTTGTAAACCTTGATGGTGATTTATTTCGTTTCAAGCCTGGGTGACAAGCACTACCACTCAAATATAATACTCTTTCCGCTCTAGTTATTGCTGTGTAAAACAACCTTGCCTCGTCTTCAAGACGATTACCATATGCTCCTCGAGCAACAGCATTCTTCATAAGTGATACTGGAACAATACCATTATAACTAGCAGCATCTCCTGGAAATCTTCGGCTAACTAAATCCGCCACAAATACCACAGGGAATTCCAGCCCCTTAACTTTATGGATTGTAGAAATATTAACAGCATTATCTCTTGTAATATAATCAATTGGTTCTAATTCATAACTATTCTTTGCGATATTTTGAAAGTAGTTCAGCATCTCACAATATCTCCAAGAATCATCAATACTTATATAGGTTTGTTCCACATCAAGTATAATTTTACTAAAAAGTCCCATATCCCTCAATGCAATTTCATCGTCCATATTTCGTATCATAAAAGCATCTAATAAATCATGTAGAAATTGCTGTGGATACACCTTTCTTCTAGCACCGCCAGTTCTTGGAGCATGGATTTCATACTGCCATTTTTGAAGAACAGTAAAATATTTTAATTTATCTGCATATGGGAATGCAGGCAAAACCGATTCGTTAAAATGACGCTCGGCTTTTTCTCGATTATTATTACTATCCCTTAACAATTCCATTGTATCAAGTACAGATTGTGCGTATGGTCTATCAAAAATCCCACCTTCGCCTGTTGTTTTTACGGGAATACCAAGCTCCTTGAGGGCATTAACATACTGAACATCTCTGTTTTCACCATTACGAGAACGAATGCCACGCAACAAAATTGCAAAATCACTATATGTTAAACCGCGACGAGACCTTTCCGTGCCATCTGAATTATACTCAATATATGTTGTTCCAACTAACGACTGTATTCGTTGCGCAATCCATTTTGCTTCTTCCTCTCGTGTCTTAAACCAAAGCTTTCTCATATCTTGAATATTGCCATCTGCATGTGATGATATATCTTTAGACAATCTTTCGTAATTTAAATTACTTTGAACAAAACGATTTGCAGTTTCTACAATAGCTTTTGTACTTCTGAAGTTAACAAGAAGTTTATGCACAGAAACATTTTCGTATCGTTCAGAAAAAGTCAAAATATTTTGTACATTTGCACCTCTCCACCCATATATTGCCTGGTCATCATCTCCAACAACAAAAAGTGAATCCAAAAATAATGAAAATGAACTTATAAAAGCTTCCTGTATAGGATTGATATCTTGATATTCATCCACAAAAAGATATTGATATTTTTCAATATCCGTATCTTTTTTGTCAGTAATTTTACTTAATTCTTCTACTGCAAGACGAATAGCATAAGAAAAATCCATATAGCCATCATGCTCTAGAGTTTCTTTTAACTTTATTAAAGAATTGTATAATACAATATCTTCCTTTTTAATTAACTCAAATGAAATATTTTCATTATTCACCGTCTGCCATGCAGAAGTTAAATCCTGAATTTGCCTGAAATACCCTGCACCTGAACGACGAAGCCCTAACTTACTATAACGAGACATAACAAATAAAATCAAACCATTTGAATCTAAAATATCATATTGTCTATATGAAGCATTAATGTTACCCAACAATTTTTGACAGAAAGAATCAATTGTACCAATAAACATTGCACCAATGTAGTTTTCTGGATAACCTAATTTATGTAAAGCTTCAGCAACTCTTCTTTTTATTGATTCGGCTGCTTTTTCCGTAAAAGTAAATGCAACAATACTGTCTGGATTCGCACCTTTAGATATTAAATATGCAATTTTGTATGCCAAAGTGCGTGATTTACCAGAACCTGCACATGCTAAACATAAAATATTTTTTCTATCATCAATAACAGCATCATACTGTTCTTTTGTAAGGTTTTCCAACAAAATTTCTTGAATTGTCATAGCTTTTTCTCTCTTTCTTCTTAATTTCAAAGATGCTGTTGAAAAGACGCGTGTTCACTTTATTTTTTTAATTATATCACACAATTCTTTAACACACAACATTTTCTAACAAAACAACTATGTCCACCAGCTACATTATATACTAGTTAATAGCAAAGGCAGCACCAAATATTTTCTGGTGCTGCTTGCTAAATTATTTTTTAGAAATAAAAATAAAATCTTCTTTTCCACTACCTGTATACGTTTCGTCTTTCACTATAACAGTGTCCTTATCAACAATGATAATTGACGAAATTACTTCATCTGTACTTTTTGACTTAACTTTTGCTTCATACACTTTATATCCTAAAAATTGAAGTACAGGATTCATATATGTCATGTGATTTGAAATATAAATATAACCTACGAGTATCATTAAAAATACCAGAACAAAAACATCAACGATACTATTTAGTGTTAATCCTAAACATGATAATAAATATATCGATATATAATTGAAATATATGTTTCCCGTTTGGTCTTCTACCTCTAAAATTTCATAGTGGTGCATACCGTCTTTCTTTTTAGAAATAATGTACAAATACACAAATGATACTACGCACAATGCAACAAGTATCACAACTATATAGTCATTAATCTCATCAAAAAACTGTGCATTTTTAAGTTTATTAATTGAAAACACAAGTATGCCTTCATCAGTACATCTTTCCAATATATTTTTTATTATCAACAAAATATATAGCGGGATATATGACGAGATAAACAACATTATTCTTCTCAATTAGCACTGCCTCCTTTACTACCTGCCTGATATTCCTGAATTGCTGCCGCAATCATTTTGTTACTAGTTAAAGCATCAATAACATAGTGTCTTAAAAGCAGGTTTAATATTTCTGGAATACTTTCTTTGTTGTCATATATTATTTCTCCGTCTTCAGATGTTTTTAAAGATAAATTGAATTCCTTAATTACTTTTGGAATTTCATCTTTCTTTTCTGTAACTTCATCAAACCCTTTAGCTAAAATCACTTTAGTAAGACGTGCTAAAAACCTGCCATTTGATTCGCAATCAGATAAAAAGGTTTCCGTATTTGTTAACACACCACTTTTCTTAATCGTCTCGGTGTTATCATGTAAAATTTTTGAAAAAACATCTTTGTAAGCAAACATTGTATTAAAAGTATTCCTGTTTAAAATATAATATGCATCACTTAACAAAAATGCATCCACATGTGAATTAATAGTGATAATGTCTTTTGTAAATGGTTTTAATAATCCGCCTGAAAGTGTGAATTTTTGACTCTTTCTATATGCAGTAGAAGGGTGAACATATTTTTTGAACATATAAAGTTTTTTATCATTTGCAAAAATTTGTATTACCAAAAAATTAAATTTTGACAAGTCCGTTTCCTTTGTTACAACATTTTCATCATTATAATTTACTGTTAATTCATCAATAATCTCTTTCCCGTGAATAACATCTTCACTATCAACAACTTGAACAGAATCATCAATAGATATTTCTAAATCATAAATATCTATTGTTCTCTTACCAATTTCATCTGATAAAAAGCCAAATGATTCAACAATTACCTTTTTAATATCATCTAAAGTTGTCTTTAAGATAGAACCTTTGTAACGTTTTTTACGATAGTTGTCCTGATTAACTAACATTACATTAATTTCTGCAACACCAGTCTCAACAGCATCCAAAAATTCGTCCAGTTCTTTTTTTATATCGTCTTTTTTTCTGAGTTTATCCTTTTCCATTTAAAAGCACTCCTTTGCCATTACCTCTATAATATATAATCGAATATTATTTTGTTTTTGTGACATAAATTTACAATTTTCTTGCTATTATTTGTTGTGTTGAGTTACAATAGCGTTACCGCTGAAAGGAGGATAGGTAATCGGTTTGGGCGTAAAAATAAGAAAAACATTTACGCAAATTTACAATTAAATAGGAGGTAATGATGATTACATCAGAACAGTATCGGCAGATAC
>CALEIS010000058.1 GCA_937877675.1 uncultured Clostridia bacterium
TCCTTAATTTTGCGCTTTGCACTTTGCATTTTGCATTCAATTCGATAAACTCCAATTTGTTTAATTGTATTAAAACACATATTTTCCAATTCCCACTAAAATTATATGAATTAACTCTTGAATTCCTAGTAATTTTGTAGTATATTATTTTTACAACAAAAACAATACTCTAAAAGGGTGTAGATACAATGAAAATCTCAACAAAAGGCAGATATGCACTTCGTCTTATGACAGACTTGGCAATTCATAAGGACGATGGCTATATTTCAATAAAAACTGTTTCTCAAAGACAAGGAATCAGCGAAAAATATCTTGAACAGATTATAAAACTTTTGGCAAAAGAAAATCTTGTTGAAAGTATCCGTGGTGCTCAGGGTGGTTATCGTCTTACTCGTGAACCTGTGGAATATACAGTTGGTGAAATTCTCCGTGTAACAGAGGGTAGTTTAGCTCCTGTGGCTTGTCTTGCAACTGACGAAAATACCTGTGAAAACTGTATGGACTGTGTAACTCTTGAAATCTGGCAATGTGTTCTCAATGCAGTAAATGAGGTTGTTGACTCCATAACTCTCCAATATTTGGTGGATAAGCAGAAAGAAAAGGGGAATTGCGGATGTTGTTAAACAGATTCGGTAAAGAATTACTTTTCTTCGACGGTGGAATGGGTACGGAACTTCAAAAAAACGGACTCAAAAAAGGCGAACTACCAGAACTTTTAAACATCCATTCACCTGAAATCGTGAAAAAAGTTCATAAATCATATTTGGACGCAGGTTGCGACATAATCACAACCAATACATTCGGTGCAAATTCTCTCAAATTCTCAAATGTGGAAGAAATCATTACAAATGCAGTAAAAATCGTGAAAGATTCCATTAGCGAATGTGGTAGAAAAGCCTATACAGCTCTTGATGTTGGACCTTTGGGCAAACTTTTAGCTCCATATGGGGATTTGCCATTTGAAGATGCTTATAATCTTTTCAAAGAACAAGTTGTAGCAGGTGAAAATGCTGGTGCAGACCTTGTGCTTATTGAAACAATGGGTGATTTGTATGAAATCAAATCTGCAGTTTTGGCTGCAAAGGAAAATACGAATCTTCCCATATTCGTTTCAATGATTTTTGATAAAAAAGGCACACTCTTAACAGGGGCAGATGTAAAAACTGCAATTGTAGCTCTCGAAGCTTTGGGTGTTGATGGAATTGGTCTTAACTGTGGACTTGGTCCTGACCAAATGCTTTTACTCTTGCAAGAAATGACAGAGTATTCAAGCACACCAATCTTCATTCAACCTAATGCAGGTCTTCCAGTATCAGTAAATGGTGAAACAGTTTACAATGTAACGCCAGAAGAATTTGCAGAAAAGCAACTGAAAATCTTAGAAAATGGTGCTTGTGCTTTGGGTGGTTGTTGTGGCACAAATCCAATGCACATAAAGGCAATGATTGACCTTTGCAAAGGCAGAGAAATCAAGAAGATAGCAAAGAAAAACTATACAGCAGTTTCTTCATATTCAAAGTCGGTTTTCTTTGAGATTAAGCCAATTATCGTGGGTGAAAGAATTAACCCAACAGGCAAAAAACTCCTTAAAGAAGCACTTCGTAACAAGGATATGGACTATATTTTCCGTGAGGGCGTAAGTCAGACGGATTTGGGTGCAGATGTCCTTGATGTTAATGTGGGACTTCCCGAAATCAACGAATGTGAAATAATGACAAATGCTGTTATGGGACTTCAAAGTATTCTTAATGCTCCTTTACAGATTGATACATCCAACCCTAGTGTAATGGAAAAAGCACTTCGTATTTACAACGGAAAGCCAATGGTCAACTCTGTTAATGGTAAAGAAGAGTCAATGAATTCTATTTTCCCACTTGTAAAAAAATATGGTGGTGTTGTGGTTTGCTTAACACTTGACGAAAACGGAATTCCCGAAACTGTTGAAGGTAGAATAGAGATTGCAAAGAAGATTATAGATAAGGCAAAAGAATTTGGAATAGAGAAAAAAGACCTTGTTTTTGACCCACTTTGTATGACTATCAGTACAAATAAGGAAAGTGCAAAAATTACTCTAAAATGTGTTGAAAAACTTACAAACGACCTTGGTGTTAAGACGATTTTAGGTGTTTCCAATGTGTCCTTTGGACTTCCAAATCGTGAACTTATTAACTCAACATTTTTTGGTCTTGCTTTGCAAAAAGGACTTAGTTCAGGCATTATCAATCCAAAAAGTGAAATGATGATGAACACTTACTATTCATTTAATGCTCTTATGGGTCTTGATGAGAATTTTGAGGATTATATCTCAAATGCAACGGATGTTAAAGCAGAAATCAAAACAGATGTTGTTGACCTTAAAACTGCCGTTATAAAAGGTCTTAAAGAAAGAGCAAAGCAAGAAACAGAAAAGGAACTTCTTACAAAATCTCCACTTGAAATAATTGATAATATTTTAATTCCTGCACTTAATGTTGTTGGTGAGGGCTTTGAAAATAACACAATATTTTTACCAGGACTTTTAATGAGTGCCGAAACTGCAGGAGTAAGTTTTGGTGTTCTAAAAAAAGAAATGGAGAAAAACGGCTTGCAGGACGAAAAAAAGGGTAAGATAATTATGGCAACCGTTGAGGGTGACATTCACGATATCGGTAAAAATATCGTTAATGTGTTGCTTGAAAATTATGGTTACGAGGTTATCGACCTTGGCAAGGATGTTAAGCCTGAAACAATCGTGGAAACAGCACTTCGTGAGAATGTTAAATTCGTTGGTCTTTCTGCACTTATGACAACAACAGTACCATCAATGGAAAAAACAATCAAATTGCTTCGTGAAAAAGATAAGAGTATCGCAGTTATGGTTGGTGGTGCAGTTTTAACCCCAGAGTATGCAGAAATGATAGGCGCTGACTTCTATGCAAATGATGCCATGACAACTGTAAGAATTGCCGAAAAATTCTTCGGTAAATAAGTCTATTTGTACATTGTTATAATTGACAAAATATTACAATATGTAGTATCATATAAATGAATTCACAGTAAATTACTATGAAATAGAAATGAGATGTATATATGAAAGTTTATGCAGATAACGCTGCAACAACAAAAATATCAAAAGTAGCACTTAATGCTATGATGCCGTGCTATGAAGAAATATATGGAAACCCATCAAGTTTACACTCAGTAGGACAAGATGCTTTCCATGCAGTAAGGGATGCTCGTAATTTGATTGCTGAATGTATCAATGCCGACCCTAATGATGTTTATTTTTCATCAGGTGGTAGTGAAAGCGATAACTGGGCAATCAAAGGTGCAGCCTATTTAATGGCTAAAAAAGGTAAGAAGCATATCATCAGTTCAAAATTTGAACACCATGCAGTTCTTCACACACTCAATGTCCTTGAAAAGGAAGGATTTGAAATTACTTTGCTTGATGTTTATGAAAACGGTCTTGTGAAGGTTGAAGATGTAAAGAATGCAATTAAAGATGATACAGCACTTGTAACAATTATGTTTGCAAATAACGAAATCGGTACAGTTCAGCCAATCCGTGAAATCGGTGCAGTTTGTCGTGAAAAGGGTGTTCTTTTCCATACTGATGCTGTTCAGGCTGTGGGTCATGTTCCTGTTGATGTTAAAGCAGACAACATCGATATGATGTCTTTCTCAGGTCACAAATTCCACGGACCAAAGGGTGTGGGTGGTCTTTATTGCAAAAAGGGTATAAGACTTCCAAACCTTATTGAAGGTGGTGCACAGGAAAGAAATCGTCGTGCAGGTACAGAAAATGTTCCCGCAATCGTAGGTATGGCAGCAGCACTTAAAGATGCTTGTGACCATATGGAAGAAAACACAAAGAAACTTGTTTCTATGAGAGAACAACTCATTGAAGGAATTCTCAAAATTGAGCGTAGCCGTATAAATGGTGACCGTGAGCACAGACTCCCTGGTAATGTAAGTGCATGTTTCGAGGGTGTTGAAGGTGAATCTCTTCTTCTCTACCTTGATATTATGGGAATCAGTGCTTCATCAGGTTCAGCTTGTACATCAGGCTCACTTGACCCAAGCCACGTGCTTCTCTCAATTGGCTTACCACATGAAATTGCACACGGTTCACTTCGTTTGAGCCTTTGTGAAGATAACACACCTGAAGAAATGGAATATATCATTGAACAGTTACCACCAATTATTAACAGACTTCGTGATATGTCACCACTCTGGGAAAAAATACAAAAGGAGAGTACAAAATAATGGAATATTCAGAAAAAGTAATGGAACATTTCGTAAATCCACACAATGTGGGTAAAATAGAAGATGCAGACGGTATCGGTGAAGTTGGTAATGCAAAATGTGGAGATATTATGAAAATGTATCTCAAAATCAGCGATGGCATTATCACAGATGTTAAATTCAATACTTATGGATGTGCATCTGCAATCGCAACAAGCTCAATTGCAACTGATATGATTAAAGGTCAGCCTTTGAGTGAAGCACTCAAGCTTACAAACAAAGCAGTTGTTGAGGCTCTTGACGGACTTCCTGCAGTTAAAATTCACTGTTCAGTTCTTGCAGAACAGGCAATCAAAGCAGCTGTAAAGGACTACTACGATAAAAACGGTATTGAATATAACGCAGACGATTTTAAGTTTGACGAAGACCATCATCATTAATTCGTAGGGGTCGGCGTCCTCGACGACCCATTTATGTAATCTTTAAAAAGGAAGATTAAAATGACAGTAAAAGAAATGCAAGAAAAAATCTTGCAACTTAAAAAAGAAAAAGATATCTGTATTCTCGCTCACAGCTATGTTGCTCGTGAGATTATTGAGGTTGCCGATTATACAGGGGACAGTTTTCAGTTAAGCGTATTAGCAGAGAAAACTGATGCTAAAACTGTTATTATGTGTGGCGTACGCTTTATGGCAGAAACTGTAAAAATTCTCTCACCTGAAAAAACAGTTTATATCACAAGCCCTGTTGCAGGTTGCCCAATGGCTGAGCAGATGAGTGTGGAGTATATCGAAGAAATCAAAAAAGAGTATCCTGATTATACTGTTGTGGCATATATCAATACAACTGCAGCACTTAAAACTGTTTGTGATGTGTGCGTAACATCTGCGTCAGCAGTAGAGATTGTAAAGAAACTTGATAATGATAAAATTCTCTTTATCCCTGACTGTAATCTTGGTGATTTCGTAGCAAAACAAGTGCCAGAAAAGACATTTAAGTTTGTAAACGGTGGTTGCCCAATTCATGGTCAGATTACTGCGGAAGATGTTAAAAAGGCAAGGGAATATTATCCTGATTCACTTTTACTTGTTCATCCTGAATGTAAACCTGAGGTTGTGGCAGAGGCAGATTATGTCGGCTCAACAACAGGAATTATGAAATTTGCAAAAGAGAGTGACCATAAGAATTTCATTATTGGTACAGAAATCAGTATTGCAGAGTCTTTGCAGTATGAATGTCCTGATAAGAATTTCTTTACATTGTCACCAAAACTCATTTGTCCTGATATGAAGGCTACAACTCTTGTTGACCTTTATAACACAATTGAGGGTAAGGGTGGGGAAGAAATCACCCTAGATGAAGAAACAATTAAGAAAGCCAAAAAATGCATTGATAAAATGCTTGAACTTGGGTGAAAACATGAAAAAAGCAGTAATTGCTATGAGTGGCGGAGTTGACAGCTCCGTCGCTGCTTTACTTA
>CALEIS010000059.1 GCA_937877675.1 uncultured Clostridia bacterium
GATTACGACAAGCTCAAGTATTATAACGGACTTCTTGAAAAAGCTCTTGATATAAAAGAGGAGTTAAACAAGGTATTGAGAGAAGATAACGAAATGCTTAGAAATAAATTGAAGTTATACGAAATTAAAGAGGGAAAAAATGAGCGTTAAGAAGATTGTAAGCGATTTAGCAGAGCTTTATAAAAAGTTATTAAACCAAGAGTCCACAGAAGAAAATTCGGTGGATTCTTTTTTAGATGATTTAGAAAAACAGGCAGAAGAAAACAAAAGAAAGATTGAGGATTTAGGCAATGATTAATATTATTTTAATAATTTTATTTATACTTTGGGGATTATGCGCTTTTATTAGAGAACCTGAAGATGATTACTGGGAAGATTATGAGGATTATGAAAATGAACTTGACTAAAAGACAACGTGAAATATTATGCCTAGCGCATTTATCTTATAAAGAAATTTGCGCAAAGTTAGGCATCAGAAAACCAACTCTACAAAGCCATATTGTTAATATACACTTGAAGTTTCCAACTTGTGAAAGCCGACACGAATGTCAAATTACAGCTTTGAAAGAAGGAATTATTACACTAGATGAAATAGTTATGGAGTAATAGAATGAAATACAATTTTGAATACACTAAAAACGATTACATGACACCACCTGAACTTTATCGGATGGCTTTGGATTATTTTAAGATTGATAAATTCAGCTTAGATACTTGTTGCACAGAGGAAAATATCCCAGCGCAAGAGTATTACAAGAATGGTGAGAAAGACGGATTAAAAGAGCCTTGGAGGGCTTATTCTTGGTGCAATCCTCCGTTCAACGATTCTGCTAAATGGGTTGAAAAGGCTTATAAAGAGAATAAAGAAATAGGAGCTAATATTGCGATGCTGATTCCTGTAAGGACAGAAACGAAATTTTGGCACGATTACATATTATACAATCCTGATGTTGAGATAAAATTTTTGCGCAAATGTTACACTTTCATTGACCCAGCGACTAAAAAGCCTGTACAGATGAAAAAGAAACAGAAGGACGGCACTTATAAACTTGTAAATGGAGTTTATAAAAATGCCCTTGCGCTAGTGTTTTTTAGAGGGTTTTAATCCCCTTCATGTATTACGGTGGTCAAAGTATAGCATATAGATATCAAAACTCACATAAATGACTACTCTTTCTCTCAAAAATCCTACAGGACCGACCGCCACTGTAGGTAAGGGGATTTTTATAATTTTGCTCTCTCTTCTTATTTAACGGACAAACCAAGTCGAGGACCTTCTCGGCTTGGTCTTTTTTTATTGCGCTATTTCCTAACTTTTCAATCGAGTTCTTAAGTTTTCCTTACGATTCTTTGGAGTTCTGTCCGTTTCTTATTAATTCCCATGAGTTCCGTCTAGTTCTTTGCGGTTCGTTGAAATTCATATAAAAGATGCGTTATAGTTAGAATGTCAAAAATAAGTTTTTTCAAATTAATCCTATTTTTATTTATTACTAAGCCGTTGGTTTCCTCAACGGCTTTTTATTTGGAGGTGGTAAGCATGGCTCAAGTAACTCCTTATATTGATTTAAAAAATGTTCACGAAAAATTCAACAACCTAATTAATTGCCTTGACGATTCAGCGGTTGTTTTTGAAAAGACTTTAAAAGATATGCGTTCAAGAGCGCCAGGCAAGGTTGCTGATGCAGTAAGAGGTGTTTATAACATCAAAAAAAATGAAATAATGCCTTCAAAAGAAGAAAAAAGCGCTGGAACAATCAAAATAAAAGGCGAAAATATAACATCTTTGAAGTTAATCTATGAAGGCAGAAGGCTTACACCTTTACACTTTGGAATGACACCAAAACAAAGGCCTGACAAAAAGAAATATAAAGTTACTGCAAAAATCAAAAAAGGCAAAAAAACAGTTTTCACACCTGAAAATGAAAATGGCGGTGTATTCCTAGCGCCAGCTAAGAAGGGAAGTTCAACAATACTTCCTTGGGAACGTCATTCAGAAAAGAGTTATGACATAAGTCCTATTAAAACAATGTCGCTCCCACAGATGATTGGTCCTAATCCTCAAACTGGTGAAGGTGGTAACCCTATCGTTATGAATCAGATAAATGAATCTTTGAATGAGCTATTAGACAAAAGGTTCAACTATCACTTGAAAAAACATTTAGATAAAGTTAAGGGGTAAATTATGGGGTTAATTACCTATATATTTACCCTTAAAAAATATATACATGAAAGAAGTGGTTATGTGAAAGTAAATTAGATAAGGCCCGTTGTCTTATTGGTAGCGTGGCGGTTTACAGTGCTTATGATGAAATCGTAAAGATTGAAGAACTTAAAGAGAATCCTAAGAACCCTAACACACATTCTGAACATCAAATTGAGCTACTCGCTGAAGTGATTAAAAAAACAGGGTGGCGAGCTTCGATAACTGTTTCTAATCTTTCAGGCTATATCGTAAAAGGTCATGGAAGGTTACAAGCTGCAAAGTTCGCAGGGTTTAAAGAAGTTCCTGTTGAATATCAGAACTTCAAGGATGAAGAAGAAGAAATGGCAGCTCTTTTGGCTGATAATAAAATCGCTGAATTAGCTGAAATTGATGAAGAAAAGCTAAAAGAAATATTCAACGAGTTTGACTTTGATGATTTATCGCTTACAGGGTTTTCTCAAGATGAGTTCGAGGATTTGACAGAAATTTTTGAAGAAACAACTCTTTTAGATAACCCTGATGAAGTTCCTGAAGAAGTTGAAACACGTTGTAAGCTCGGTGATATTTGGCAGTTAGGAAACCACCGACTTATGTGCGGTGACAGCACAGTTATTACTGACGTTGAAAAACTTATGGGTGGTAAAAAGGCAGACTTACTCATAACTGACCCACCTTATAATGTGGACTATGAAGGTGGTACAGGCTTAAAGATACAGAATGACAATATGGAAGATGCGCAATTTAGGCAATTTCTGTATGACGCATTTACTAATGCAAACATAGTTCTTAAAGAAGGCGGAGTGTTCTATATATGGCATGCTGATTCTGAAGGATATAATTTCAGAGGGGCTTGTTATGATGTTGGGTGGAAAGTTCGACAATGTTTAATTTGGAATAAAAACACAATAGTTTTGGGCAGACAAGACTATCACTGGAAACATGAGCCTTGTTTGTATGGTTGGAAAGATGGTGCAAGTCATTTATGGGCCAGCGACAGAAAGCAATCTACTGTAATTGATTTTGATAAGCCAACAAGAAATGGGGAACATCCGACAATGAAACCTGTCGGACTGTTTGATTATCAGATACAGAACAACACCAAGAGTGGTGATGTGGTTCTTGATTTATTTGGAGGAAGTGGAACAACTCTTATTGCTTGTGAGCAGAATAATAGAATAGCTTACCTTATGGAATTAGACCCATATTATTGTGATGTGATAATAACACGTTGGGAAACACTCACAGGTAAGATAGCAATACTATGTGAGAGCTCGCAGAACGACCGAGAAGGCGCTTAAAACATT
>CALEIS010000060.1 GCA_937877675.1 uncultured Clostridia bacterium
AACTTATAGTTTTCATCAAATACTCTTGGCACTGCAAGACGACCAAATCGCATATAAACTGGGCCTTCATGCTCTGCTGCTGCCATAACACAAAGTCTTGCTTCAACATCATCAGCAGGATTGAGAATAACCATATTTGGAATTGTTCTCATAAGACCGATATCTTCACAACACTGATGGCTTGCACCATCTTCACCAACAGAGATACCTGCGTGAGTTGCACCGATTTTAACATTAAGGTTTGTATAGCTGATTGAGTTTCTAACCTGTTCAAAAGCACGACCTGCTGCGAACATTGCAAATGATGATGCAAAAACTGTATATCCTGCACTTGCAAGACCTGCTGCAACACCCATCATATTACCTTCTGCGATACCACAGTCAATGAATTTTTCAGGGTGTTCTTTTTTGAACATACCTGTTTTTGTTGCAGCAGCCAAGTCTGCATCAAGAACAAGGATTTTAGCGTCTGTATTACCTAATTCAACAAGTGCTTTACCATAAGCATCACGAGTTGCTGTTTTAATTACTTCGCTCATTTTATACACCCTCCAATTCATTAAGTTTTGCAGTAAGTTCTGCTACTGCCTGATTATAAAGTTCTTCATTTGGAGCTGCACCATGCCAGTTAACCTGATTTTCCATGTAAGAAACGCCTTTACCCTTAACTGTTTTTGCTACGATTGCAGTTGGTCTGCCTTTACAAGCCTTTGCAGCTTCAAATGCACTTTCAATTTCATCAAGATTATTACCATCGATTTCAATTGTATTGAAACCGAATGCTGTGAATTTTTCAGGGATTGGATATGGTGAGTTAACTTCTTCAATTGTACCGTCAATCTGAAGGTTGTTATTATCAACAACTACAACAAGGTTATCAAGTTTCTTTGCATTAGCAAACATTGCTGCTTCCCAAACCTGACCTTCTTCGATTTCACCGTCACCAAGGATTGTATAAACTCTGAAATCCTTGTTATCAAGCTTTGCTGCAAGAGCCATACCAACTGCTGCAGAAATACCCTGACCAAGTGAGCCTGTACTCATATCTACACCTGGAACACATTTCATACTTGGGTGTCCCTGAAGATATGAATCTGCTTTACGGAGTGTTTTCATATCCTCTGTTGGGAAAAAGCCTTTAAGTGCAAGTGTTGCATAAAGAGCAGGTGCAGCATGTCCTTTTGAAAGAACAAATCTGTCACGGTCTTCCCATTTTGGATTAGAAGCGTCAACCTTCATCTCTACATTGTAAAGATATGCCATAAGTTCAGCAATTGAAAGTGAGCCGCCTGGATGACCAGCTTTAGCATTGAAAATACCTTCTAACAAGAGAAGTCTTTCCTTTGTTGCAAAAATTTCAAGTTCCTTTTTCAAAGAAGCATTCATTTTTACTCCCCCTATTTTTTATTATTCATTTTATTCTTTGTAATCATTCATTATGTATTCAAGCAAGTCTGCAACTGCACCACCATTACAATGACACGCATGGAATTTTGCAATTTCATGCATTGCTTTTGGTGCTTGTCCGCAACATGCAGGAAGTCCAACTGTCTTGAGCATATCGTAATCGTTGAAATAGTCACCGATTGCGGCTGTATGCTTTTGTTCAATATTATACATTTCTGCGATTTTCATAAGTGCAGAGCCTTTGTGAACACCCTCATTAAGCATTTCAAATGAAGAAATTGAACTTGACATAAAGTTTGCTCTTGTATCAGTTAAAGTATCAACATATTTTCTGATTCTCTTAATAAGTCCCGGCATACCAAGGAAAATAACCTTTCCCCAATTTTCTCTTGGAATTTCTTCAGGATGCTTACAGTTTTTATAATGCAATTTATCTGCTCTAACCATTACACGAGCAAAAATCTTAGAGTTAAGTGTATAAATCATTTTATCTGTTAAAATCTCAATTTCAACAGCAGGAAAACGCTTATAAATTTCAAAGACTAAATCCATCGCATAGTCATTGATTGCATCAAAGTGAAGCATCTTTTCCTGTGAATAGTCATATACACCAGCACCATTTAAAATTACAGCAGGTGTTCCTGCAATAGGTAATCTCTCATAATGTTTTCTCATAGATTGAACATTTCTACCTGATGCCAATGTGAAATGTCCATTACAATCATTAACAAAACGACAAATCGCCTCAAAATTGCGTTTTGGTAATTGTCTGAACTTATTATTTAATGTTCCGTCAATATCGGATACAACAAGCCAATTTGACAAGTCCTTTTTTTCCAAATTCGAACACCTCCTTAGGTGTTTTTAAGTCTTTTTATAAAATCCTTAAAATAATCAGGTAAATCCGAAGTAAATTCAAGATACTCACCTGTTATTGGGTGGATAAATCCAATTTTGATTGCATGCAAACACTGTCCATTAAGGAAAGCACTCTTTTTATCGTTACCATATACACTATCCCCTGCAACAGGATGACCTAGATGTGCCATGTGAACACGAATCTGATGTGTTCTTCCTGTTTCAAGCTTTAATGCAACATGGGAATAGCCATCAAAATCTTCAACTACAGAGTAATGTGTAACAGCATTTTTTGAATTTTGATATGTTACACACATTTTTTTGCGGTCTTTGGGATTTCTACCTATTGGAGCATTAACTGTCCCCTCATTATCCTTTAAATGACCTACAATGACAGCATTATACTCACGAGTGAAACTATGTTCTTTTATCTGCTCTGCAAGACCTATATGAGCCCTATCATTCTTTGCAACAATCAAAAGTCCACTTGTATCCTTGTCAATTCTATGAACAATACCAGGACGCAAAATTCCGTTTATACCTGACAAGGAATCCTTACAATGATAAAGCAAAGCATTCACAAGTGTGCCACTATAATTTCCCGGTGCTGGATGAACAACCATTCCTCTTGGCTTATTGACAACAAGCAAGTCATTATCCTCGTAAACAATATCAAGTGGAATATTTTCAGGTTCTGCATCCAAGGGTTTAAGTTCACTTGGAAGAACTGTGACCTCATCATCCGTTTTTACTTTATATTTTTTGTTTACAGTATTTCCATTAGCAAGAACTTTACCATCTTCAATAAGTTTTTGTATGGAATTACGTGAGGACTCCTTTAAAAGAATTGATAAAAACTTATCTATTCTTTCCCCTTCATACTCCTGAGGAACATCAATCAAAATCTCATTCATTATTTCTGTTCCTTTTCTTTTCCTTCACGGTAAATTTCATAAAGCAACCAAATAACAAGAACAACCGAGCTACAAGTTACAAGAATGTCTGCAAAGTTAAATATTGCAAAATTTATAAACAATGGCTCAATGTAATCCACAACATATCCACGGAATATTCTGTCAATTAAATTGCCTATTCCACCTGCAAGAATAAGTGATATACAAACATACTCAACATCTACTTTTCGTTTCTTTATAAAAAGATATAAAAATCCAATTAAAATTACAACAAAAGTAAATAGTGATAATATATCTGTATGTGCACTAAACGAACCAAAAGCAGCCCCAGTATTTTCGGCATAGTTCAACTGAACAATATCATCTATCAATGGGAGGCTGCCTATAGGTTTGAGATGTTCAAGTACAAGTAATTTTATGATTTGGTCTATTGCTACAAACAGAGCAATAGAAATGAATGTAATTACTTGAAGCATTAAAATACCTCGACTATTTTATTTCTTTTTGAAAAAACCTTTAAATGACATAGGTTGTGAATCATCTGCTCCACTGTCAATATCTTCAATTACACCATAGTTTTCAAACGCTGTTTGTTCCTGTGGTGCAGGAGCAACATAATCATTTTCATCTGCAAAGTCAATCTGACTTAAGTCAAGCTTAAATGATTTTTTCTTTTCTACTACAACAGTTTTTTCACTGTCGTCTTCAAAGTTTTTGAAAATTTCATCTGAAATTGGTTCACTGTAAACTTCATCAAAAGCAGGAGTTTCTTCAACAGTTTCTACTTCATCAACAACAACGAAGTCAGCAACATCTTCAACAACTGCAGGTTCTTCTTCAACTACTACAGCATCTTCAACAACTGTTTCTTCTACTACAGCTACTTCTTCAACAGCAGGAGTTTCATCTTCAACTAGAGCTTCCTCTTCTACTGTTTCTTCAACTTCTTCCATTACAACTTCTTCGTAAGCTACTTCAGGAACAAATTCTTCAACTGTTTCTTCTACTACTTCTTCAACAGTTTCTTCTGCCACTGTTTCTTCCTGCTTATCAAGTTGTTCATCAACAATTTCAGGAAGGTCATTGATAAGAGTGATATGTTCTCTGTACATAGCAATAAGCTTTGACTTGAATTCTGAAGCTTCCTTCTGAATCATTTCGTAAACAAGACTTTCGTGTGTAACCTTACGATTGATATTTCCAAGAATATCACTTGCTTCACGATTAGCATCTTCAAGAATTTTTGCTGCCTCTGCCTTAGCATTTGCAATCATTTCTTCTGATTCATTCTTTGCATTTGTTTCAAGAGCCTGTGCGTCTGCGGCTGCATCTGCACGAAGTTTGTCAGTTACATCTTTAACAGAAGCTACTTCGTTTGCTGCTGTTTCTTTTGCTTCTGCAACGATTCTATCAGCAAGTTTCTGTGCATTAAAAAGAGCCATTTTAAGACTTTCTTCGTCTGCTCTGTACTCTTCAACCTTTTTTGCAAGAATACTGATTTTTCTAACTAAATCGCCATTTTCTTTATACATCTGTTCAAAAGAAGCGATAACCTCACTCATGAACATATCAACATCATCAGAACGGTATGAACCACGTCCTGTTGTTTGGAAAACTCTTTCTCTAATCTTATCAGGTGTAAGCATTTATATCCTTCCCATTCTGCCCAAGGCTATTTTTATTTTATTAAATATGAAAGCAATTAGAAAAACATTCCATTGTTTTCGAGTTCGTCTAACAGGTCACCCATAACATCTACATTGTATGGTGTAATTATAAATGTGCTGTTTGCAACACGTTTAATCTGTCCGTTATTTGCATAAGCAACACCAGTAAGGAAGTCTATAAGACGACGAGCAACTTCTTTACTTACTGATTCAAGATTTAAAACAACAGTTCTCTTTTCATTGAGGTTATCAGCAATACCACGAACTTCTTCAAACTTTTCTGGTTTTGAAAGAACAACTTGAAGCTGTGCTGTTGTATGAATATTTACAACTTTATTATCGTCCATGTTACGTGAAACTTTACGCTGTTGTTTAACGAATCTGTCGTCTGGTTCATCAAAAGTGTCAGAATTAATAAAAGCACCTGAATCAATATCATCATCAGGATAGTATCCGTCCTCATCTACATTAACAATATTTTTGATTTTGTCTAAAAAACTCATTGTGAAAATCCTCCCATTAATATATTCTTGGACCAAAAATTGAAGAACCGATTCTTACAAGATTTGACCCA
>CALEIS010000061.1 GCA_937877675.1 uncultured Clostridia bacterium
AAACAATTGAAATCGTTGTTCAGATTAACGGTAAAATCCGTGCAAAGCTCAATGTACCTGCTGACATTGAACAGGCAGATGCTATTGCAGCAGCAAAGGCAGACGAAAAAGTCCAAGCAGAACTTGACGGTAAGAATATCATTAAAGAAATCTACGTTAAAGGTAAGCTTGTAAACATCGTTGCAAAATAAGACGCAAAATTAGGCTCCCCCCTTGAGGGGGAGCTGTCATTTTCAAAGAAAATGACTGAGGGGGGTAACTTATGTTCATTTGTCCCATTTGCAAATCAAAACTGAATATTGATGGCAAATCATATATTTGTGAGAATAATCATTCCTTTGATATTGCAAAGCAAGGGTATGTGAATTTGTTGCCAGTAAATAAAAAACATTCCGATAATCCTGGTGATTCAAAGGAAATGGTTTTATCCCGTCGTGCATTTCTTGAAAGCGGTCTTTATGATTGCTTTACCGATAAATTGTGTGAAATAATAAGTTCCATTTTTAAAGGTAATGAGAAAATCACTATTGCCGATTGTGGTTGTGGTGAAGGTTATTATGACGGTAAATTAGAAAGCCTGAATTGTAATTTTGAACTTTTTGGCTTTGACATTTCAAAGGAAGCAGTAAAATCTGCCTCGGGTAAATATAAAAAGTATAACTATGCTGTTGGCAGTTGCTTTGATATGCCGTTAGAAACAGAAAAATTTGACCTTGCCCTTAATATTTTTGCACCTATGGTGGAAAAGGAAATGGCAAGAATTCTCAAAAATAATGGGTATATGATTTATGCTGTTCCAGGTAAAAGTCATTTAATGGGACTTAAAAAACTTCTTTATGAAAACACCTATGAGAATGAAGAAAAGCATACGGAATATGACGGCTTTGATTTTGTTGACAGAGTTTCTGTAAAGGATGAAATTACAGTTAATGCTGAAGTGGGTGTAAATCTTTTCAGAATGACTCCATATTATTTCAAAACCGAATTGGGTGCAGAAGAAAAAATAGAAAAAAATAATGGATTCACAACAGAAATTCACTTCGATTTTTTAATATATAAAAAGAAAAACGGTAGAGATTAAACTCTACCGTTTATTTATTATTTGCAATTTTATATGCTTCTTCTGTTGCAAACATCAGTTTCATAACAACATCTTTTTTTGATGGGATACAGTAAAATGAATCGTTTTTCACAGAAACATCAAAAGCATCTGCTTTATCGAGTTTGCCGTATATAAATTCATTATGTAAGGTAAAAAGAGACTTTGTTGTTCGCTGAATTCTGAAGTCGTGACCATTATAATGACCAGTGACAATAAAGCCATTTTCAAGGTCGTGTGTAACTTTCCCTTCACCTAAGTCGATAAATTCAACACCGGGAAGTGAATGGATGTGAACACTGTCTTCAAATTTATATGTTCCATCAAGAATTTCCTGACGAACACATTTTCTCTCCCATTCGTACCAATCAGGGATATGTGAAAACTCTGTTTCTCCATTTAAGGCTTTCATCTCACCTAACTCGGTCAATTCCCATTGTTTGCCACAAGATTCACAGGTAAGATGTATTCCCTTACCAACAGTTTTGCCTTCTGCCATACAGTGAGGACATTTGTAAAGAATTTTATTAAGACCGTCTGCACGGAAATCCTCAGTAATTCGGATGTTGTTTTCTTTTTGCCACTTATATTCATCGTAATACATTTCACGTTGAATAACTTCGTTAATTTCGTCAACAGTCATTTCTTCCACTTGTTCTGCAGTAAGAACTTGCTTCATTGTGGCTTTAAAAGGAACTTTTCTGTGTTGACGAAAATCCCAGAAAGGTGCATTAAGATAATTGCCATGGTGAATCATTACAACCAACGGAACTTTATTCTTTTTCACAAGTTTAGCAACAACATCAGGAATGAGTGCGGTTGTACCTACATTTGAGTATCTTGCTTCTGGATACATATAAAGAATATCGCCATATTCGTGAATAACCTTATGTACTGCACGGACAAGGCTTATGTCGGTTGTGAATTTTCGATGACAAGCACATCCTAATTTTTCCATAGCCTTTGACAATCCTACATATCCGTCCAAGGTTGCAATATTGTTGAAATTATATGGTCTTGTTGCACGGAAACTTACAAGGAAATCAGCAAATTGGGTGTGATTGGAAAGGACAATGTAAGGTGGCTTTAATCCATCCATATTAACTTTTTCAATGGTGCTACCAGCACGGATTGCAAATTTAGAAAGAAGTGCAGAAAGAACGTAAGCTAAATTCTTATAGAATTTGTTTTGCTTTGTAGGCATAGTGGGAGGAACATATATTTGTATGTCATCAGGATAAACAATATAATCCTTAATCTCGTTCATAATTTCACCCTTAAGTCAGTTAAGTTTTATTTTGTAACCAACTTGTAATTATTTTATCATAAAGAACAGTTTTTATCAAGTCTGTTTATTTTACAAATTGTGCAATATCTTCCGGTAAAGGGGACTCAATTTCAATAATTTCGTTTGTAACCGGATGAGTGAATTTGCAATGACAACAATGAAGTGCTTGACGTGAGATGTCGTCCCTTGGAGTCCCATACATTGTGTCCCCGGTAAGAGGTGTACCAAGGGAGGAGAAATGAACACGGATTTGATGTGTTCGTCCTGTGATAAGGTGAATTCTCAAAAGTGTCCTTCCGTCTTTGTGAGAAACTGCTTTCCACTCGGTAATTGCAGTTTCACCTCTTTCGTCAACAGTACGGAAAGTCTTTATTGGGTCGGGACGGTAAATGGGACGGTCAATAACACCTTCTCCTTCATAAATACCATCACAAACAGCCATATATTCCTTATAAATTTTGCCGTTTAAGACACCTGTGACAAATCTGTTAAGTCCGCAAACAACAACACCCGATGTCCCTCGGTCAAGTCTGCCTATTGAACGGAAAACTGCAGACTTACCTTGCTTTTCAAGGTGATACGCAACGGCATTTGCAAGGGTATCTCCTTGATGATTATGGGAAGGGTGCAAAGGAAGTCCTGCAGGTTTATCCACAATCAATATGTCATCATCTTCATAGAAAACTTTTAAAGGATAGGGTAATGGCTCAACTGCCGCAGTTTTTTCTTCCAAATCAGCAGGGACAGTGATTGACAACACATCATTTGTCTTAACAAAATCAACAGTTCTTATATGCTCACCATTGAGTAAAATACCCTCAGGGTCATGTTTTAACTTGGTTATAAGTCGGGAAGAAACTTTCATTTCATTTTTAAGGACTTCCCAAACCTTTTCACCATTGTTTTTCTCTTCAATTGTGAAATCTACTCGTCTTTTTGTGTTCATAAAGATTTCACCTTTCT
>CALEIS010000062.1 GCA_937877675.1 uncultured Clostridia bacterium
CATAAGGCATATCACCTGTAAATATGCTTAAGCCGACTTCACCAACAAAATCTGAAAACTTTTTCTTGTCAAATTCTTTATCTCGTTTTAAGAAAAGTAAACGCTTTAATGACTTAATCGTCATTTTATCAAATCTCTTTCTTGCGAATGACTTAAGATGCTTTACAATTCCTTTTCCTCCGCTGAGAGCACCACGCACTCTTGCAACAATTGCACAAGAGAAATGATTATCAAAATACTCCTGAGGTGTAAGACCGTTTAAGTCCCATCCAAAATCAGGAACATCAAGTGATTTAACTTTGAGAGTAGAATTTTCATCTATGGTAATTTTTCGATATTTTGCAGGACTGCCCACAAGAGCAGAGGTACATATATCAATGAGTCTGTTTCCACTTTCTGAATAAAACTCATTTATACTTTGAATATGCATATGTCCTGTGAGCACAAATTCAACTCCGTTATCAGCAAGGAAAGAAGCAATCTTTCTCCAATCCCTTATTTTTGCATCTCCAACTAATTCAAAAACAGGTACAGGTGGAATAATTGGATAGTGACAAGTTGCGAACACATCACAGTTATCTTCCTTTGCTTTATCCAGTTGTTCTTTTGTCCAAGACATAAGTCTGTCATCCATTGTGCCTTTTGGTTGGCCTTTACTGTCACAATGAATTGCGAGCATTCTGACACCATTACTGATTTCTGCAACATAAGAGTGTGTAGCCTCATCAATTGCAATAGCATCACCATAACCAAAATCGCGATACATTTCACACAAATCGTTATATTCCGTACCCTCAACAGGCATACGACCATCATCTTTTAATATGTAGGCTGAATCGTTATAATCGTGACCTGCAGTTATTACATAAACCTTTTTGCCATTTTCTTTAAGTCTATAAAGCTCTTTAATAAAACCATTGTGGCTTTCTTTTTCGCCATTTTTTACAAGGTCACCGGGAATAATAACAATATCAGTTTCTTTGTCTTCAATAATTTTATCGAAAGTTGAGCTTAGAATTGCACCACTTTCTTTTACAAAATACTGTTCGGTGACCATATTCTTTTCAAAGGCTTCTCCACCTGGTTCTAATATATTGTTTAAATAATGTGTATCAGTAACAAGATAAAAACTTACAGGTTTCATATATTTCTCCTTAAGCTTATATATTCAAAAAATCTTTTCTATAATTGACGCCAAAAAATTCTGCAAGTTCTATCATTTCTTCATCCTTGATAGTGTTTATTCTTGGCAGATGTGCTGTAAGCATATAAATCTGTGCAGCTTTTTCTACTGTTTCAATAAGACCGAAGGTTTCATCCATTGTTTTACCAGCACCATAAATGCCATGCATACCCCAAACAACAAGTCTGAACTCTTCCATTTTTTTTGCTGTTGCTTCACCGATTTCATTTGTACCGCAAAGCATCCAAGGAAGAACTCCCACACCATCAGGAAAAACAACAATACATTCTGTACACATTTCCCAGAGAGTATGAGTGAATTTCTTTTCATCAAGCTCGTGCACATAGTTCATAGCAAGTGTATGTGTTGGGTGTGTATGCATTATAACTCTGTTTTCTGGGTCAACCTTAAGCCTTGCCATATGACTCATAAGATGTGCTGGAAGTTCACTTGTAAATTTGCTATTATCATTATACCCCCAAAGAAGCTCGGCTGTTGTTCCGTCCTTTGCAATACGGATGATGCCAAGGTTTGTTTCAGGGTCGCTTTCAACATTTTTAAAATATTTTCCTGTGCCTGTAACGATAAAGATTTTACCGATAAGGTCAGTTGCATCAAAGCCTGTAGGGATTGTACGGATAACATTATCTATATCAAGATATTCTTTAACTTCATTTTCATCAAGCATATAACTTATATTACCGCCATTTCTTTCGTCCCAACCAAGACGATACATATTAGCAGTAGTCTTTTTCATTTCCTCCACAAAAGGAGCAGTTAAAATATCTTTCATACTCTTTTCACCAGAACTTCCTCTTCGTATTTTTTGACTTCTTCAAGATAATTTTTTGTCACTTTTTCTCTTGCAAGATATTCATTCCACACATCACCAAACGGTGCTGTTTTCATTTCTTCCTGAAGATACATTATTTCTGTAAAATTACTTTCATTTTGCAAATCTTTCATTTTTTCATCAGGCTGTAAAAGTGCAAAGAGAAGTGCTTTCTGTACACTTCTGACACCCGTTACCCAAGCAGAAATTCTATTTATTGATGCATCAAAATAGTCTGTTGCAATAAATACTCTGCCGAGAGCATCGTTTCTTACGATTTCCTTTGCAATTTCTTTTGTTTCATCATCAAAAATAACCACATGGTCTGAATCCCAACGAACTGCTCTTGTTATATGAAGTGCAATTTTTTCATTAAAGAGAAGAAGTGAGGAAATCTTATCACTAACCATTTCAGTCGGATGATAATGGCCGTTGTCCATAAGAGGTGTAATACCCTTATAATCGGAATAGGAAAGGCAGAATTCAGCTGAGCCTACAGTATAGCTTTCAAGACCAATACCGAACACCTTTGATTCAAGAGTTACATATACTTTCTCTTTATTATAAGGCACATTTAGGATTTCATCAAGGCTGTTTTTGAATCTCAATCTCGGTGAAAGTCTATCAGTAGGAATATCCTTGTATCCATCAGGAATCCATATATTCATAACACAAGGGACACCTGTTTCTTCGGCAAAATATTCTGCAATTTTAAGACAGGCTTTTCCGTGATTTACCCAATATGTACGAACAGCTTCATCAGGTGAAGAAAGAGTGAGATTATCCTTTACCATAGGGTGTGAAAAGAATGTTGGGTTAAAATCTATACCCATATTTCTTTCTTTGGCAAAATCCACCCATTTTTTGAAATGCTTTGGCTGGATTTTATCTCTGCCAACAGTTTCGCCATCTTCAAAGATGGCATAGGAAGCGTGAAGATTCAATTTCTTTTTGCCTGGCATAAGTGAAAAAGCCTTATCATAGTCTGCCATAAGCTCATCAGGTGTTCTTGCCTTACCTGGATAGTTACCTGTAGTCTGAATACCACCTGAAAGAGCCTCTTTACTGTCAAAGCCTATTACATCATCACCCTGCCAACAGTGAACGGAAACTGTGACATTTTTTAGTGTTTCAAGTGCTTTTTCAGTATCAATGCCATATTGTGCATATGTTTCCTTAGCTTCGTTATATCTGTTCATCATTCTGTCTCCTTTACATCAAAGGTTCTTTTTATGATTTCTCTTGTCTCGGCAAGACTTGTTTTATTATCATACATAATCTGTGAAAGTATATTTCCAGTTGCCGTTGCCTCCATGAGTCCTGTAAAGACCTTTTTCCCTGTGTATCTCGCTGTGAGTTCATTTAAATACTTATCCTTGCTACCCCCACCCACAATGTGAATTGACTTTATCTCTTTACCACTTATATCCTCAATTTCCTCTACCGCTTTTCTATAAGAATCAGCAAGAGAATGGTAAACGCTTGAAAGCACATCAGCAAGTGGTAAATCAGGTTTTCCGAGATAATTTCTCACAGCCTCAATCATATTTTCGGGAGCAAGAAACTCAGGAGCATTTGGTTCAATTTTTTCTGTAAATGTACTTTTTTTAGCAAGATTCATCATTTCATCATAAGTAAGCTCTTTATTTATATTTCTGCGGATATTTTGAAACAACCACATCCCCATAATATTTTTGAGAAAACGGAAACGGTATTCTGTTCCACCCTCATTGGCAAAGTTCGCCTTCTGAGCCTTTTCACTTAAAACAGCTTCGGTGTTTTCCGTGCCTATAAGACTCCATGTACCTGACGAAATATAAACACTTTCATCGTCAATAGGACAAGCCGCAACAGCAGAAGCTGTATCATGTGATGGGCAGAGAATAACTGTACTGTCAAAGCCAATTTCCTTTTTTACTTCTTCTCTAAAATTACCAACAACTGTGCCAGGAAGAGAAAGATTACAGAATAAGGTTTCAGGTATGCCGAGTTTATCAAGAAGATATTTATCCCATTGTTTGCTTTGAGCATTCACAAGATTTGTTGTAGTTGCGTTAGTATATTCATTTTTAATTTCACCTGTCAGTTTAAACGAAAGGTATTCAGGCATCATCAAAAAGTGCTTTGCTTTACTGAGTTTGCCACTTTGCTTATCATCATACAACTGATAAATTGTGTTGAAATTCTGTTTCTGTATTCCTGTTATTGAGTATAATTCGGCTTGTGAGATTATCTCACCGACTGCTTTTGAACTTTCTTCTGTTCTGCTATCACGATAAGAAACAGCAGGAAGTATTTCTTTGTTGTATTTGTCTAAAAGGACATAGTCAACACCCCATGTGTCTATGGCAATAGTCTTTGGAATCTTACCAAGTTCCTTACATATTTTAATACCCGCTTTTACCTCTTTGAAAAGATTATCAATATCCCAGACAAGTGTACCGTTGTCATTCTTTATATTGTTGCCAAATCGATATATTTCTTCAAGACAAAGATTACCATTTCTTATGTATCCAAGAATATGTCTGCCTGACGAAGCACCAATATCTATAGCTAAATAGCAAACACTCATTTGTTCCACCACCTAATCTTAGTGTTTCTACATTATCACATCATAATATTACCATTTAACAAATACATTTTAAAGGTCCTTATTTGTTTAAAAAAGTGTCCTTATTTGTATTGATTTTCACAGGACGGAATTGTATAATCAAACAGAGGTGGTTATATGATAAATCGTGAAATTCTTAAGGAATTAATTCCCATAACTGACGAGGAACAAGCCATACTTGACGGAAGAAGCACTATAGACAGTAGCATTTATACAGAAAACGATGATAACATTGTAAGTGCAAAGAAGCTTTTAAAAGACGGGAAGCTTATAACAATCCGAACACACACAAGATTTATTCACTTTCCTGAGCACACTCACGATTTTGTTGAGGTGGTCTATATGTGCTCCGGTAAAACAACGCATATTATCAATAGCAAAACCATTGAACTTTCTGAAGGTGAGCTTCTTTTTCTCGGTCAGAATGCGAAGCAGGAAATTCTTCCCGCCTCAGGTAATGACGTAGCAGTAAATTTTATTATTCTTCCACAGTTTTTTGAAAAAACACTTGAAATGTTAGGTGCCGAAGAAACTCCCTTAAAAAAGTTTATTGTTGAGTCGCTTTTCAAAGAAGAAAATCCAGGTTATCTTCATTTTAAGGTATCTGATATTCTGCCTATTCAAAATCTTATTGAAAATTTACTGTGGACACTCGTCAGCAATATGCCAAATAAGAGAAATATTAACCAAACCACTATGGGACTTCTTTTTATGCAACTTCTTAATCACACAGACAGACTTGCCTATCATACAAAGGAAGAAGCTGCTACACTTCAAATTTTCAAGTACATTGAAGAAAATTATAAAAATGGCAGTCTTACTGAGGCAGCAAAACTGCTTCACTACGACTTTTATTGGTTAAGCCACGAAATAAAAAATCAAACAGGAAAAACCTATACTGAACTTTTACAGGATAAACGCCTATCCCAGGCAGCATATCTTCTAAAGAACACAAAAATTAGTGTTGACGAAATTTCAAAATCCGTAGGCTATGAAAACAAAAGCTATTTTCACAGAATATTCGCAAAGCAGTTCAAAATGAGTCCTAAAAAATTCAGAAATAATTAAGAAATCGCTATTGACACAAATTGTGCCAGTAGCGATTGCTTTGTTTTATATTGTATTTAAGTCATTCAAAAGAATTAAGTGTTGCATTGGGGATGTCACTATCCCCTCTTGCAACGCTTTTTATTAATTGTAATCAATCTTTTTTTATTAAATCTAAAACCTGATTTATATTTTTCTTGCCAAAGGATACCTCATCATTATTGATAACTAAGCAAGGTACGCTCATCACATTATATTTTCTCCTTAATTCATCAAAATGCTGAATGTCATAAACTTCGGCATGAATATTGGGATTAAGCGTTGCAATACGTTGACAAGCGATAACCAAATCAGGACACATTGTACAAGATAAAGTTACCAATATCTTCATATCTACAGAGCATTTTATATCTTTAATCTCCTGATGTGTCTGCTCATCAATTTTTTGTCCCGAACCTGAAGCATTATAAAGTCCAAGCACAAAGGAAGTGAACTCATGACCTGATGGTACACCATGAAAAGCAATTCCTGAATCTGTTCCGTCTTCAAGAAAAATTCTGACACAAGGTGCTTGATTTTCTGCATCATTCCTATCAACAATAGATATCGAGAGTTTATCAGTAAGTGCCGAAAGATTAGTCGCAAACTTTTCCAACTCAGCAGAAACAGAACGATTATCTAAATACAGTTTCAGTATCAAATTGTGCTGCATTTTACTGAATACACCTGCCAACTGTTGTTTCATATCTGCTGTAAACATCTCGTTGGAATTATGTGTTATGCGTTCTTCTGAAACAGTAGATTCTTCAATGTTTTTTCCGGTCGCTGATTTGGCATATAGTCCTGTTTGTTGCTGTATGGTTGCAACATACTTTTCAAGCTCAGTTGCAGCAAGAGCACCATCACCAGTGGCTGTTACAATCTGACGAAGAGGTTTTATGCACACATCCCCTGCGGCATAAATTCCGTTAATATTTGTTTTTAGCTCTGAATCGGTAATAATATAACCATATTCGTTGAGTTCAATTATATCTTTTACCACTTCTGTATCAGGTGAATATCCTGCAAAGACAAACACTCCGAAAAAATCTCCGTTTTCTGCACGATATTCGGAAATCTCTCCTGTTTTTGTGTTTTTATACCTGATATAATTCAGACCATTATCACCGGATACTTCTT
>CALEIS010000063.1 GCA_937877675.1 uncultured Clostridia bacterium
TATAAGGACAGAGAAGTTGACATTCAGATTGTTTCACCACTTAAAACTGTGGAAAAGAATTCAGAGGTTGTGTCCTTTGCTTGTACTCTTGCAACTGAAAAGAGTACATGGAAACGAATTATCCGTGTTTTCCGTCAGTCCCGTGGTATTGAAGTTGAAAACATTGTTGACTGGAATGAAAAACATGTCCTTGCAAAAGCACAGTTTGATTGTAATGTGCTGACAAGAAAGGCTGTTTGCGATACAAGTGCAGGTTTCGTAGAAAGAGAAACTCATAGAAATACAACTTGGCAACAGGCTCGTTTTGAGGTTTGTCATCATAAATGGGTTGATATGGCAGAAACTGATGGTGGTATTGCTCTTATCAACGATTCAAAATATGGTGTGGGACTTTTAGAAAACTCAATGAGCTTAAGTCTTCTTCGTGCAACAATTCGTCCTGACGTTACAAGTGACTTAGGACATCACGAATTCGCATATATGATTTATCCACATGGTGATGATTTTGTTAAAGCAGAAATCAATAATATTGCTTTTGAGTATAATGTACCACTCGGTAAAGCAGATTTGACCTGCGAAAACTCATTCGGTGAACTTTATATGCAGACAATGAAGATGAGTGAAGATGGTACAATGATAGTTATCCGTCTTTCTGAGCAAAATGGCAGACGTGGTAAAATCAAACTTGATGGAAAGGTTAAACTCCTTAACTTCCTTGAGGACATTGTTGACGAAATCGAAACAATTGAGTATAAGCCATTTGAAATCATCACTATTGGTATTAAGGTGAAATAAATGAAAAAAGTTAAAAGCAAGAAGAAACAAAATATAATTATTTTGGTTGTTGTGGCTATTGTTTTAGTAGCAATAGGAGTGCTTGTTGTAATTTCAAAAATTCCACCAAAGGTAATGTCCCTTTCAGAACAAGGAATGCCAGTTGACGGAATAAATCTTATTGCTGACCGTGGTTTTTCGGCATATGCACCTGAAAATACGGATGATGCTTTTATCGAAGCAGGTAAGGCAAAGTTTTATGGTGCAAAATGTGATATTCAACTTACAATGGACAATGTTTGGATAGTTAGCCACGATAGTAGCATCAACAGAATGACCAATGGTATGGGAGAAATCTCACAATTGACCTTTGCCGAAATCCGTGACTTTAAAGTCAATGGTGGGTATCGTTCAGGTAGCTACAAGGAAACACAGATAATAACATTGGATGGCTTCTTTATAATATGTGATATGTATAACCTTGTCCCATATATTGAAATAGGTGAAGGTAATTACAATGGTTTTGAATCGATTTTTGAATCCTTTGGAACTTATGAAGGAATGAAAGAAAAAGCAAAAATCATTTCATCAGATAAAGGTATCTTGTTAAAACTACGAGAGTTGGATAAGGATATTGAACTTTGGTATTCAACTGATGTTGTTACAGACGATGCTATAAATTTCTGCAAAGAGAATGGTTTTACCCTTTATTTCAATGGTACACAATATGTTGAAGAGGCTGGTACAGGCATAGAAAAAGCCCAACAGACAGGAGTAAACCTTGCTTGTTGGACGGATGACCTTGATGCGTATAAAAAACTTTACGATTTGGGTATAAGAAATTTTGCAACAACACGATTTACAAAATAAAAAAGACCGAGTAGTTAATTCTACTCGGTTTTTTAATGCTTAAAATTAAAGTCTTGATGCAGCGTCCTTATCCATAAAGATATGAACATCAGGGTGAAGCTGTAAAACTGAAGCAGGGCATGAAGGTGAAATATCACCATTAACAAGACCGTGGATAGCATCAGACTTGCTCTTGCCTGTTGCGATAAGGATAATCTGTTTTGATTTCATAATTGAAACTGTACCCATTGTAAGGGCATAGTGTGGCATTGGGTTTTCATCAAAATAAATTGAGTTAGCATCAATTGTGCTCTGTGTAAGCTGAACTTTAAATGAACCCTTTGTAAATTTGTTTGAAGGCTCATTAAAGCCGATATGACCATTTCTGCCAACACCTAAAAGTTGAATATCGATTTTCTTTTCAAGAATAAGATTGTCGTAACGATTACATTCTGCTTCTGAATCAACAGCATTACCATTAAGGAAGTTAACATTATCTTCGTTTACATCAATGTGGTTGAAAAGATTTTCATGCATAAATGTAAAATAACTGTTTTTATCTTCAACAGGAAGGTCACAATATTCGTCAAGGTTGAATGTTGTAATGTCCTTGAAACTTACCTTGCCTTCGTTGAATTTTTTTACTAAATAATTATATGTAGGCACTGGGGAAGCACCTGTTGCAAAACCTAAAACACTTTGGGGGTTCTGGTTTACCTGCTCGATAATCATATTACCTACTGCAACTGCGATTTGTTCAGCATTGTCATAAATATGTAAATTCATTCTCTGCACCCTCTTCTGAAATTCTCTGAGATTTTATTTTACCACAAATCCCCAAATTTGCAATAAAAAAGGGACAATTTCTTGTCCCTTTTAAAAAATTATTTATTGAGTTTTTTGTCAACAAGAGCATGTGCTTCCAATTCAAGAATATATGTAATTGATACTAAAAACCAACCAGTTGAAAGATGTGCCCCTCCAACTTTACAGGCAATAATTGAGATAATTACAAATACCAATGAGTTGATTATACTGAAAGTTTCATTTCTTGAAAGTGCTTTCTTACCAATTGAGAAGAGTGAAGAAATAATCACCATAAGGGAGAAAAGAATAATACAAACCATTGTTATAAATGGGAATAAATACGATTGGTTACTAAAATCAAAGCCACCATTTATAATTCCCATAATTACACTTATGAGTGTAATACCTTCACCATCATTTGCTCTAAATACTGGTAAACACATCCATGCAAGGGGAGAAAACATCAAAACAAAACGGATGATTTGCAAAGGTCCGCCAAAGGCAGATGTTTTAATGTTGTTAAGGATTCTGTCAACTGTTTCCTGCTCTTTTATAGCCTGTTCATGGTCGGCTTTTAATCTGTTTTCAAGGTCGTAATACACGAGATTTGTGTCACACTTTGGACAATTCTGTTTCATGTATAAAGGTGAGAGTTTTTCACCACATTTTGGGCATTTATTACTCATTTTCGCCACCTCCTGAAACCTGTGCAGAAAGCTTTGCTCGACGCTCTGCCATTTCTTCACGGACTTTCTTTAACTTGTCGCCTGTAAGGTCGTACCAAATATATGGAATAAGTGGAAGAAGACCTAAAATTGCAGGAGCTAATGTAAACATTCCCCAAATAAGTGTGTCAGTATAAGAATAAGCCTTAACAGTTATTGTTTCAGTTGCACTGATTTCAACGAATGAAAGACCAATAATAGGAAGAAGTAAGTTGCCGATTGAACCTGAAATTGAGCCTGTAAGTTTGCCAACGAATGTGAGTACAGAGAATGAAACACCTTCATTTCTTTCTCCAGTTTTCCATTCCATATAGTCAATAGTGTCACCAATCATTTCGGTTGGAATAACCATATTGATTGTGTTGAAGAAAGAGAAAAGAAGATTTTGTACCATAAGAAGAGGCACAACAACCCAAAGGTTTGTAAAGAATTTAAGACCGACAACGAATACGAGAGCACCCATAACAAGTCTTACAAAACCATTTAAGAAGATAATCTGACGATTATCAAATTTCTGCTTGATTTTTGGAATAAGAAGATATGTAACAAAACCTAAAATTGTACCTGGTAGAGATATAATAATAGTAAGTGAGTTCATTTGTACAACTTCGGAATAGTAATATGCCTGGAAGAAATTACCGATACCAGCCACTGCACCAAGGACATTACCGATAACAATTAAAAGTAATGGCTTGTTTTTAATAAGTGCCTTAAATCCGTCGAGAACACTTGGTTCTTTAATTGTCTGAACAACTCTCTCCTTCGTGCAGAATCCTGCAAGTGAGAAAAGTCCCATTCCCAATGTGCCTGAAATTATTGCCATAAGCAAGAATACCTGTGACAAGGAAAGTGGAATAGTACCATTGTTGCTCAAGTCCATCAATACAACAAGAATTGTTGTTGAAAGTCCACCAATAAGACCTGATACAAATCTTGCTGATGAGATGACTCTTGTTCTATCACTTGGAGATGGACTTATTGCTGCACTCATACCCCAGAAAGGCACATCACCCAAGGTGTAGAAAAGTTCCCATATAAAATAGGTGATGAACATGTAAATAATCTTTGAGATTGTTTCTGCGTTTTCACCAAGGATTTGTGGACCTGCAAAAAGGGCAATTGTAGCAAGTCCCAAAGGAATAGGAACAATTAAGAGATAAGGACGAAGTTTTCCGTATCTTGTTCTTGTTTTATCAATGATTGTACCCATAAGTGGGTCATTGATTGTGTCCCAAAGACCTAAAAAGAGCATCATTGCTGCAACTGCTTCAGGGGGTACGCCAAAAACCTTTACAAAGAAGAGGGAAAGATAACTACCTGCTATAATATTATAACCAAAGCATTGACCTGCATTAGCAATACCATAAGCGACAGTTTCTTTAACACCAACATAACGGATATCACCATTATTCTGTGCCATATTTATTTTCTCCTTCCCTTATTTCTGTGTTTGATTGCTCCACCTTTGTCGTTGAGTAAATAGGAGTTTTTGCAATTTAAATATATGAGTTTTTCTTTTATATTTTCCTTGTAATCAAAGATTCTGCCTTCGATTTTGTCATAAAGGTCACTACTGAGTGTGCAAGTTTCATTTTCTGTATCTGCCACAACGGAAAGTACAAGAATATCACGGTCAACAGGAAGAATTACAAAATCTTTTCCGTTAGTATCAACTTCCACATGCCAGAAGAATAATTGTTGACATTGTGCGTCACCATTATCAGTATGTGAGTGAGTAAACTCATAACCTAATTTACCTTGTTTTGTAAATGCAACTTCTTTAAAATCGTATAAATCCCAACCTGCATAATTTTCTGTAATATCATTTACTTTATATGTATAGTCATTGATTTTAACAAGCTTGTCACCGTTGAGAGATGCTATGAGAAGGTGAACTTTCTTTGTGTTTTCAGGAAGAATAAGACTCTGTCCACCACAAAGCATACCCTTGTTATTCTTTGGTAACTGGAATTTAACACCATTTGAAGAAATAGTTTCAGGTGTGATTTCAACAGGAATGGTCTTGTTGATTACTGGTAAGTCACCAGAAGGTTTAGCGTTTGTTGAGAATGCGTTGACATTTCCTATAATATCAACATTGAATTTTGTTTCTGATTTTGCATCTGATTTTTTAACTGTAAGAGCAAATGATTTGATTTCATAAGGCTT
>CALEIS010000064.1 GCA_937877675.1 uncultured Clostridia bacterium
ACTCTTGGTATCGGTGGAATTATGCGTACACTTCGTACAATTCCGGTTATGAAAGACTTTGCAAACGATATGGAAGAGGTTTGTCCTGACGCTCTTTTCTTGAATTATGTGAACCCAATGGCTATGCTTACAGGCTATATGCAGAGATATACTGGAGTTAAAACTGTTGGTCTTTGCCATAGTGTTCAGGGTTGTTCAGAGTGGTTACTCAAAAAACTCAATATGGAAGATAAATTAGAGGGTAGAAAAGAGTTAATCGCAGGTATCAACCATATGGGTTGGCTACTTGAAATCAAAGATAAAAATGGTGTTGATTTGTACCCTGAAATCAAGTCAAGAGTTGACGAATACATGGCAAAACCTGATGCAGATGATAAAGTCCGTATGGATTATATTAAGAACTTTGGTTATTATTGCACAGAGTCAAGTGAGCATAATGCCGAGTACAATATGTTTTATATCAAATCAAAATATCCTGAACTTATTGAAAGATACAATATACCTCTTGATGAATATCCACGTCGTTGTGTAAACCAGATTGAAAAATGGAAAAAGGATTATGCAGAAATGCTCGAAAAAGGTGTCAGAGAGCATGAACGTTCAAATGAATACGCATCAAGAATTATGGAATCAATGGTAACTGGTGACCCATATCAGATTGGTGGTAATGTGCTTAACACAGGTCATCTTATCACAAATTTACCTGAAAATGCTTGTGTTGAAGTTCCATGTCTTGTAAATGGCAGAGGTATTCATCCATGCCATGTAGGGGCTCTTCCTGTTCAATGTGCTGCTATGAATATGACAAATATCAATGTTCAGTTGCTTACTATTGAAGCAGCAGTCACAGGCAAGAAAGAACATATCTATCAGGCAGCAATGCTTGACCCACATACTGGTAGTGAACTTGACATTGACACAATCAAGAAGATGGTTGATGATTTAATTGTTGCTCATGGCGACTACTTACCAAAATTTAATTAAACTAAAAAATATGACCGTTCTTTTAATTAAGGACGGTCTTTTTTGTCAATACTATTACAGGTGATTAATATGTTATCTGTATGGACGGCAAATTCAGAATTTAAAACTTTTCCAAAACTTAACGAGGATATTAAAACACAAGTTGCAATCATTGGTGGTGGCATAGCTGGAATTTTATGTGCCTATATGCTAAAACAAAAAGGCGTTGACTGTGTTGTGCTTGAAGCCGACAGAGTTTGCAAAGGTGTTACACAGAATACAACTGCAAAAATAACCTCACAACACGGACTGATTTACGATAAACTAATTAAGCATTTCGGTATAGAAAAAGCACAGATGTATCTTCGTGCCAATGAAAATGCAGTGAAAAAGTATGGGGAAATGTGTAAGGAAATATCCTGCGATTTTGAGAATAAGAGTAATTATGTTTATTCGGTAAATGATTTAAGGAAAATTGAAAAGGAACTACACGCATTAGTTCGT
>CALEIS010000065.1 GCA_937877675.1 uncultured Clostridia bacterium
TGGTTACAAATTGGGCAAAAGCCTTTTTCACTGCCGATTGTTGTACAGGTTGGCTCTTTTACTGTTTCCCATTCTGTAATATCGTGACCTAATGCATTAGTGTAATTGTCAACTGTACTGTTTCCGCAGGATACACAAGTATGTGTTGTATAGCCTTTTTCTGTACAGGTTGGTTTTTTTACAACAGATTTGTAGGTATGACCTTTTACAGGGGTATAATCAGTTATATTTTTTTGTCCACATTCAAGGCAGGTATATGTTGTATAGCCTCTTTCTGTGCAGGTTGGTTTTGTAACGGTTCCTGAATCATAGCTATGACCGAGAGAACTTACATATTCTGTAACATAGCTATCGTTACAGTTTGAGCATTTATATGTTGTATAGCCCTGATTTGCACAGGTAGGTTCAGTTACAACTGAAGTATAATTATGACCTATTGCAGGGATTGCTCTTGCTTCTTCACGATTACAGTTTATACAATTACGAGATTCAATACCTGTATCCTCACAATATGCTTTTGAATATTCTGCCCATTCACTATATTTATGAGTATGATTTTCTCCGCCACAATGAATTGTTACACCCTCCATTACCCCTTCTCTTGAGCATGCAATCCATCGTTTTAATGTACCACCATAATATACATCAGTAAAATCAGGACAATTTTCAAATAAATCTGCACCTATATCATTTACTTTTTCAGGAATTCTCAGACTTTTAAGGCTTGTGCAGTCCATAAATACACCGCCACCAAGAAATGTAAGAGACTCAGGAAGAGTAACACTTGTAAGTGCCTGACAACTCCAGAATGCATAAGTTGCAATCTGAGTTACACCGTTTGGAATGTATATAGCCTCAAGACTGTCGCAATTATGGAATGCTCTGCTATTAATCAACGTAACTGTACTTGGAATACTGACCTCTTTAAGACTTTGACAAAAATAAAAAGTCTGCACTCCGATTTCCTCAACACCGTAAGGGATGACTATGCTTGTAAGACTTGAACAGTCATAAAAGGCATAGTCGCCAATTAATGTTACGCTTTCTGGAATTGAGATGTTTTCGAGTTTTTCACAGTTACGGAAGGCATAATTCCCAATGGAAACCACAGTATCAGGAATTGTAATGCTTTCAAGATTTGTACAATTATAAAAGGCTGCATTACCAATTGACAAAACTCCTTCTTCAATAACAACAGTTGTGATATCATCTCTAAATGAATACCACGGACTCTTTTGGGCATTAGTAGTAACTGAATAACCATTCATATAGCCATTGCCCGAAATGTTAAGAACACCAGTTTGGTCGTTAAACCACCAAGTGAGACTACCGAAGCTGTCACCAGTTATTATTGCACTTGCTGCAATGTTTGACATTGGAATAATAGAAAATATCATTATTAATGCAAGAATAACTGATAGGAATTTGCTTGTTTTTTTCATAATATTTTTCCTCCTCATATCTTCTTATCTTAACAATTTTCATTTTAGCAAGACACTGTACTTTTTTAAACCTAAAAAGCAGAACTGCAAGAAATAACGGTAAAACTGCAAGATAACCAATTATAAAAATCTCCTCTTTACAAATTCTTCAGTCAAAATTATTTCATAATAATCTTCCTTTCACAACACAATATTAACTCAATAAATATACAACATTTGTTGTATTTATAATACATCATATGATGTATTTTGTCAACAACATTTGATGTATTGTGTAATAATAGTCTTGAGGTGAGAATATGCAATACTATCCAAGATTACGAGATTTAAGAGAAGATATGGACTTAACACAGGACCAACTTGTAAAAATACTTAAAATGCATAAAACTACTTATACCAATTATGAGCAGGGCAAAC